>CAYYBU010000602.1:0-3031 GCA_964469945.1 uncultured Planctomycetaceae bacterium | reverse complement strand
GGCCACCGTGGTCAGATAGACCAGCGCGGTCCGCCGTACGAGCACTTTCGACACCGTGGTGAAGGTGGCCGGATTGGTGGACGCGCCGGTAATGAGAAAAGCCAAAGCAGCGCCGGGCGATGCGCCCATGTGCATGAAGCCGGCGGCGATAGGCACCGAGGCGGTGGCGCAAACATAGACAGGAACGCCGGCTGCCATCAGCAACAGGATGGAGAAGATGCCGCCGCCCAGGTAGGCGTGCCAGCGGTCCGGGGTGGGCGACAGCGCACTCATGGCGCCGCCAATGACGACGCCGACTATCAAGGCGACGCCGACGTCGCGCGGCAGCGTCACCAGGCCGTAGCGGAGGGCGCGGAGCAGGACGTGCTGCGAGCGATCGCCGTTGCAGCAGGCTTCGCGGCAAGTCGGCGGGGCCGCTGCGTCCGCGTCGCGATCCGACTTCGATTCGCCGAACAGCAGCACCAGAATCCCGCCCAGGAAGCCGCTCAGCAATGCAGCCACGGGACGAAACGCGGCAAACACCGGCCCCAACAGGGCGTAGGTCGCTGCGATGCTATCGATGCCGGTCTGCGGCGTGGAGAGCAAGAAAGCGGTAGTCGCCGCGCGGCTGGCGCCGTGGCGGCGCATCGAGGCGGCCACCGGAATCACCCCGCAAGAACAGACCGGCAGGGGAATGCCCAGCAGCGATGCCTTCCACACCGACGACAGCGCATGAGGGCCCAAGTGCCGCTCGACCCACTCGGGCGAGACACAGATCGACAGCACCCCCGCAACCAGGAAGCCGAAGAGCAGATAGGGGGCCATCTGACAGAGGACGAACCAACTCTCCAGGAAAATTCTAGCCGCAAGATCGAACATGTGAAAACGTCGTCGAGGGAATATCGCAAACAAAATGGTGGAGCAACCGCGCGGTTGCCCCCCATACGCGCTCAGTTAAGGCAGTGCCTCCCCAATGTCTCGTCCCCTCTCCCAGAGGGAGAGGGGACCAAAAAAAACGCCGCCGCCACCTTAACTTCGTGCCTATGGGGCAACCGGCCGGCTGCCCCACCTATTTCTACCACAATCCACAGCGAACCAAAATCGGGGACTGTCCCGATTTTTGTGGCAGGAGGCCACGAAAATGGGACTGTCCCCTTCGGTCGCACGAGTCCGCGCGCCTTCCGTCAGGTGGCGTGCTTGCCGAGGTATTCGGCCACGCCGGCGGCCGTTGGCTTCATGGCCTCCTCTCCTTCTCGCCAGTTGGCCGGACAGACCTCGCCGTGGACCTCGGTGAACTGCAAGGCGTCCACCACGCGGAGGGCCTCGTCGACGTTGCGCCCCAACGGCAGATCGTTCACCAGGGCATGACGGACCACCCCTTGCTTGTCCAACAGGAACAGTCCCCGCAAGGCCACTTCCTCGTTCAACAGCACGCCATAGCTGCGGGCGATGTTCTTGTTCAGATCGGCGACCAGCGGGTAGTTGATCGGTCCGATGCCACCCTGGGCTCGCGGGGTCTCCTTCCACGCCAAGTGCGTGAAATGCGAGTCCACCGAAACGCCAATCACTTCGGTGTTCTTCTTCTTGAACTTCGCCAGGGCCTTGTCGAAGGCGATGATCTCCGAGGGACAAACGAAGGTGAAATCCAGCGGATAAAAGAACAGCACCACATATTTGCCGCGATAGGCGGAAAGGGTCAATTCGTGAAACGAGTTGTCGGGCATGACCGCCATTGCGGTGAAATCAGGAGCCGGTTTGGTTACCAGGGCAGACATGGTCGCAATCCTTTCTGAAATGCTTTAACGGTAATGGAATTCAAATCGTTGGGTGCTAGCTGTAGGGAACGCCAGCCGGGACGTTCCATCGTATCCGGCACACTCCGTGTGCCGCCGGGCCAGCGGCACACGGAGTGTGCCGGATACGTTAAGGCCCGGCAGACGACGGCAGACAGGCCGTTAGCCGCCCGCCCGCTTGCCGAGTTCTCCATCGAGCAAGAACAGGGCGACGTGGCTCTCCCCCATCATCTTGAGTTTTTCCACGATCAGTTCCACTTGACTCTCTTCCTCGACCTGCTCGGTGACGAACCACTCCAGGAAGGCGCGGCTGGCGAAGTCGCTCTCGGTTTCGACCAGCTTCATCAGGCCGTTGATCAGGCCAGTGACCTTGCACTCGTGCTTGTAGGAGTCCTCGAAAACCTCGGGGACGTTGGCCCATTCGGCCTTGGGGGCATCGACGGCGGCCAGGCTCACGCGCCCGCCGCGGCTGACGATGAAGTCGAAGAACTTCATGCCGTGGCTCCATTCCTCGTGGGATTGGGTGCGCATCCACCGCGCCATGCCGCGGAAGTTCTTCGCTTCGAACCAGGCCGCCATGGAAAGGTACAAATACGAGGAGGCCAGTTCGGCATTCAGTTGGCCGTTCAGGGCGTCTTGGATCTTGGGTTTCAGCATGTTCGCGTCTCCTTCGTGGGTTTTTGTTTACAGCGTCGTCTCGTTTTCATGTTGCCGGCATTGCGCACAGATGCCGACAAACTCCAAGCGATGTCCGAGAATCTCATAGCCGACGAAGTCATGATGCTTCGCCGCGAGATCCACGGGCGGCCCGCCGAGATCATCCAACCGCCCGCAACGCAGACAGCACACGTGGTCGTGCGGTCGCGTGTCGCCATCGAAGCGGGACTCGGCCCCGGCCATGTCCAACTTGTGAATCATACCCATCCGGGCAAGCAAGTCGAGGTTCCGATAGACGGTGCCGAGGCTGATTTTGGGCAAGCGGTGGCGGACGAGTTCGTACAAGTCGGCCGCGGTCGGATGCGTGGTCGCCTTGCGGAGTTCCTCCAGAATGACCTCCCGTTGCCGCGTGTGTCGTTGGAATTGGGGAGCGGCCATGTGCGGCGTCCTTTTTATTACTACTGCTAATTATTACTAATGGCTCCACGGTGTCAAGTGGATGAATGATGGGAATGCAAATCGCAGGCTGCCACTGGCAGACCGACCACTAACCCGGATTATTCATGGCCCCGGGCGTGTCGGCGCGGAGTGTCGAATTGAAG
>CAYYBU010000601.1:0-3035 GCA_964469945.1 uncultured Planctomycetaceae bacterium | reverse complement strand
CCCATCATGACGCCGCCGACCATGTAATTGGCATCGGCAATCGTCGCACCGCCGGCCGCCGCCACGCATTGCGCCAGCGTGACGCCCAGCGGCACCCGCAGGGTCACCGGCTCGGCCACCGCGCCGGCGATGGAAAGATATTTTTCCGTGACCGGCTGTTGGGTGGCGCGGGCCACGTTCAACGCCGTTTCTACGTTCAACACCACCGCGCCGACGGTCAGCGGAATGCCGCCCGGCGGGATGACCCGGCCGAGCACGTCGTAGACCAGGATGAATTCGTCGCCGGCGGGATAGGCGTCCTGCAGGGCGGCCACCTCCATGGCGGCGGGCAGTTTCAACCGCAGCAGGTCGATCACGTCGTGGTACTTGACCTTGACGCCCACAACCGCGCGCTGGGCGCCGACCAGCCGCATGCTGGCGGCCATGCCCTCGATGACGCCATCGACGTACTCGCGCAGGACCTCTTTGTCTTTATGGAGCAGGGGCTCGCATTCCGCGGCGTTGATGAGCAGGGTATCCGCGTGGGCGGCGAGTTTCACGTGGGTGGGGAAGCCGGCGCCGCCGGCGCCGACCACGCCCGCCTCAGCAACGTCTTCGACCGTGATATGGGCCATGGAGAACAATCGGGGGTTGTGAATCTGTGTAGTTTCCGGTCCCCTCTCCCTCCGGGAGATGGGACCGGCCTCGCGGCTCGCTCACAATGCTTTCCGCAACGGGGACCCTCTAGTATAGCGTCTGTTTTCGCAGCTTGCCAATCACGCCAACTCCCAACCCGGGCGATACTTGCGCGTGACGATCCGATCCAACTCGGGCAAATTGGCGCACTTCATGTTGGCCGCGTCCCACTCGACGGGCTGGCCGACGCCCGCCTTGATGGCCAGGCAGCCCAACAGCACCATTTCACTCAACGGGCCGGAGTAGTCAAAATGCGAACTGGGCGTGTGGCCGTCCTTGCAGGCGCGGAGGAAGTCCGCCTGGTGCGTGCCTTTCACGCGCGGCAGTTGCTTCGGCGGCACGGGGAACTGGCGGTGTGCCTCCTCGGGCACGATCCGCGCGCTACGGGCGTAATTGTCGCTGTACATGACGCCCTTGTCGCCGACGTAGAGCGTTCCGCCGTCGCCGAAATCGCGGCCGTACTTCTTTTCCAACTCGGCCACCAGCGGCGGGCGAATGAACGTTTCCGCGACCGGCTTGCCGTGTTTATCCTTGACGGGATGATCGAACTCCTTCGTGTGGCCGTCGTACCAATGCACCTTCACCGGCGGCAGATCGCCCCGGGCAGGAAAGTTCCAACGAATGACGTTGCGCAGCGGGTAACGCTCCTGCGAACCACCATCTTGGACGAGGACTTCGACCGTGGTCGGCGTGCCGAGTTTCAAGGCCATGAACGGGCCGTCCAGGTTGTGGCAGCCCCAGTCGCCTATCGAGGCGTCGCCGAACTCCCACCAACTCCGCCAAGCGCCTGGGTGCAGCTCGCCGTGGTAGTCGCGGTAGGCCGCCGGACCGATCCACTGCTCCCAGTGCAGGCCGTGCGGCACCGGCTTGGTGGGCAACCGCCCGCCGACGCCGCCGCGGCCGGTCGGCGCCCAACTATAGGTCTCCAACACGTTGCCGATGGCGCCGGCCCAAATGTACTCGCAGAGGCGGCGAATGCCCTCGCCACTTTGCCCCTGGTTACCCAACTGCGTGACCACGCGATATTTTCGCGCCGCGGCCGTCATTCGACGCACTTCGTCGATGCTGTGCGCCATGGGCTTCTCCACATACACCGCCTTGCCCAGGCTCATGGCGATCATGGCCGCGGTGGCGTGATGATGGTCGGGCGTGCAAATGAACACCGCATCGATCTGCTTGTGCATCTGGTCGAACATCTTGCGGTAGTCGCAGAACGTCTTCAGACCCGAGACCTTGGTGTCGGGGCAATCCTCGGCGACCATTTTCATGCCCTTGGCCAGGTTCGCGTCATCCACGTCCACCAGCGCCACCAGTTGCTCTTTGGCGGCGGCCCGGACGCTCCCCTTGCCCTGGTTCCACACGCCGATGACGGCCGTGCGTAACTTCGCGTTGGGCGAGCGCTCGGCCAAGACGTAAGGCGCGCCAAACAGTTTCGTTCCCGTGGCGACCCCGGCCGCGGCGGCAGCCTGGAGAAACGTGCGGCGATTGTACTTCATGGTAAGGCTCCTACTTGCTCGGCTGGCTGAGATGGATGAACGTCCCCTTCTTGTTGCTCACGATTACGTCGGGGATGCCGTCACCGTTGAGATCCACGGCGGTGACCTGCGTGCCGACGCCGGAGTCGTCGTCGATCATGTGAGGAATGTACTGCATGCCCTTCTGCGGATCGCGGCGCAACTCGAACCAGTAAAGGACCGCCGCGGCGCTGGGCTCCTTGTCGCCTTGCGGCCCGTGCGCCCAAAAGCGTTTGCCGGTAAGGATGTCTTTCAAACCGTCGCCATTCATGTCGACCAGGGCCATGGCGTGCATCTGGCTGATCCGCAGGGCGGGGGATTTCAGATCCGGCGTCGGCGACAGAATCTCGTGCCGCTTCCAGGTGATTTCGCCCTTGGGGCTGCGGACCTGCTGATACCACAGCAGTCCATACTCGTGGCAGTGCCAACTGGTGATGACATCGTTGAGCCCATCGCCATCGACGTCGTAGACGAGCATCTGCGAGCCCGCCTCGGCGAACTTGAAGGGATGCCAAATCCAGGGTTTTCCTTCCACGATGTGGGCCGGCTGCTCCCACCAACCGGCTGCCTCGACAATGTCGATGCGGCCGTCGCCGTTGATGTCGCCATAGCCGATGCCGTGGGTGTAACGTTGATAGTTGCCTTGGGGCGTGATGGGGTGGAAAACCCACGGCTGCTCGGGCCGGGCCGGATCGTACGTCGCATAGCCCAGGTAACCGGTGGTGTTGTAGAGCAGTTGGGGCCGCCCGGAGCCGGTGATGTCGGCCAGCACGGGCGATTCGTTGCCCACGTCCTTCAGCGCCAGGTGCCGCTTCCACGGTCCCGGTTTGCCGGCGGGATTCTCGT
>CAYYBU010000600.1:2290-3036 GCA_964469945.1 uncultured Planctomycetaceae bacterium | reverse complement strand
TCATGGTGATCGCGCCGGACAACGGACCTAGTAGATTGCGGGCGATCTTGGGCAGCGACAGCCCGTCTTGCCGCACCGAGGCCAGCAGGACGACGAAGTCATGGACCCCGCCGGCCAGGCACGCCCCCACGACAATCCAAGTAAAGCCGGGGAAATATCCCCATTGTGAAGCCAACACGGGCCCGACCAACGGCCCCGGGCCGGCGATGGCGGCAAAATGAACGCCAAACAGCACCAGGCGCTTCGTGGGGTGATAGTCTACCCCATCGTAAAGCCGGTGGGAGGGGGTGACACGGGCGTCGTTGAGCACCGCTACCCGGGCCGCGAGAAACGCGCCGTAGAACCGATACGCCACCAGAAAGGCCGCCAGCGAGGTGATTACCAGCCAGAGCGAGTTCAACCAGACGCCTCACTGTTGCGGATTTTTCCTTCCGACACATTCAAAATCATATTCCTTGTTGCGATTTCAAGCAACCGCAGCCGTTGGCGCGGGTTGCTAGCACCCTATAATGGGTGACGCGCACATCCGAGCCGGCAGACCCCGCGCGCCGGCAACATTCCGTGGAGATTCCCCTGTGATTGAAAAAGTCATCATCATCGGCAGCGGACCGGCCGCCTGGACCGCCGCCATCTATGCGGCCCGCGCCGAATTGCGGCCATTGGTCTTCGAAGGGGCGTTGAGCGAAGAGAATCGACTGGCCAGCACCCTCCCGCTGGGGCAGTTGAACTTGACGACCGAAGTGGAA
>CAYYBU010000600.1:0-2280 GCA_964469945.1 uncultured Planctomycetaceae bacterium | reverse complement strand
ATGGAGGCCTATCTGGCCAGCGCCTTTCCCGCCATGCAGCGGCAACTGATGGCGCCGCATCACAAGCACGGCGTCAGCGGGCCGGAACTGATGGAGTTGATGCGCCAGCAGGCGCGGAATTTCGGCACCCGCGTCATTACCGAAGACATCGTCTCGGTGGACTTTGCCCGCCCGCCCTTTACGCTGAAGGCCTCCGACGGAAAATCTTGCGAGTCGTTGGCGGTGATCGTGGCCACCGGCGCCCGGGCCAACTACTTGGGCCTGCCCTCGGAAGAGCGATTCAAGAACCAGGGCGTCAGCGCCTGTGCGGTTTGCGACGGTGCCTTGCCGCGATATCGCAACCGTCCGCTGGCGGTCATCGGCGGCGGCGATTCGGCCGTGGAAGAGGCCGAATACCTGAGCAAGTTCGGCAACCCGGTCTATCTGGTCCACCGCCGCGACCAATTGCGGGCCTCGCGGATCATGGCCGAACGGGCCCTGGGCAACCCCAAGATCAAGCCGGTCTGGAATCGCACGGTGGGGGAAGTGTTGGGCACCGAGCGCGACGGCGTCACCGGTATGCGGCTGGTGAGCACCCGCGGCGAGGCGGATCTGGAACTGGAGATTGCCGGCTTCTTCGTGGCTATCGGCCATACGCCCAATACGGCGCTGCTGGAGGGAAAGCTGGAGTTGACGGAGAAAAACTACATCCGCTGGACGACGCCGCAACGAACTTATACTAGCGTGGAGGGGGTGTTTGCGGCCGGTGACGTGGCCGACGATTATTATCGCCAAGCCATCACGGCCGCCGCCAGCGGCTGCATGGCGGCCCTGGATGCAGAACGATGGCTGGCCGCCCAAGGGGTCTGAACGTGACGCCCCGGATACCTGAAAACGCATTGAGTTCGTAGGTCAGGCTGTGCCTGACAGATCGGGGTGTCAGGCACAGCCTGAGCTACGATTTGCGGAAGTTATTTTGTGGCCGAGTCGCAGAGAAAGCAGGACATGATGGAGAAACTCAGTGTGGCCGAGGCCCGCCGTAGCGATGCGGTCGGGCGCGAAGTCCTCCTCCAAGGCTGGGTGCGCACGCGCCGCGACTCCAAGGCGGGCTTCAGCTTCATCGAGATCAACGACGGCTCCTGTTTCGGTAATATCCAGGTGCTGGCCGAGGCCGCGTTGCCCAATTACGAGGCGGACATCAAGCGCCTCACGGCCGGTTGCAGCGTGAACGTCGAGGGGCTCGTGAAGGCCTCGCCCGGCAAAGGCCAGGCCACCGAGGTCCAGGCCCGCAGTGTCACCGTACATGGCTGGGCCGACGCCGAGAGCTATCCGCTGCAAAAGAAGCAACACTCTTTCGAGTTCCTGCGCACGATCGCCCATCTGCGGCCGCGCACCAACACCTTCGGCGCCATTGCGCGGGTGCGAAACTGCGTCTGCCGCTCGATCCACGATTTCTTCCAGGAGGAAGGCTTTCTCTACGTCCATACGCCGCTGATCACAGCCAGTGATTGCGAGGGGGCGGGCGAAATGTTCCAGGTCACCACGCTGGACCTGGGCAAGCTGCCCACGTCGGGGGCAGGCCCCGACAAGCCGGCGGGGAAGGTCGATTTCAGCCAGGACTTCTTCCAACGGCCGGCCTTTCTCACCGTCAGCGGGCAATTGGAGGCCGAGACCTTCGCCTGCGGCCTGGGCAAGGTTTACACCTTCGGCCCCACCTTCCGCGCCGAGAACTCCAACACCACGCGCCACCTGGCCGAATTCTGGATGGTCGAGCCGGAGATGGCCTTCTTCGAACTGACCGACAACATGGACCTGGCCGAGCGGTTCCTCAAGCGGATCTTCCGCGACGTGCTGACGCGTTGTCCCGAGGACATGGAGTTCATCCGCGAGCGGATCGACAAGACGGCGATCGACACTTTGCAGCACGTTTTGGAGAGCAACTTCGTCCGCCTGCCGTATACCGACGCGGTAGAAATCTTGAAGGCCTCGGGGCGGCAGTTCGAGTTCCCGGTCGAGTGGGGCCACGACCTCCAGGCCGAGCACGAGCGCTACCTGACCGAGGAGCATTTCAAGTCGCCGGTGATCCTCTTCAACTATCCCCGGTCGATCAAGCCCTTCTACATGCGGCTGAACGACGACGGCCGCACGGTGCGGGCGATGGACGTGCTCGTGCCCAAGGTGGGCGAGATCATCGGCGGCAGCCAGCGCGAGGAGCGCCTGGACGTGCTGGAAATGCGGATGAAGGAGCAGAACCTCGACCCGGAGGCCCACTGGTGGTATCTGGACCTGCGGCGCTACGGC
>CAYYBU010000599.1:0-3042 GCA_964469945.1 uncultured Planctomycetaceae bacterium | reverse complement strand
CCGGCAACTGCCGGATCAACGCATCGAGGGCCGCCGCCAAGGCGTCGCAATCCATCAGCGGCCCAGTGCCATTCTCGCCCAAGCAGCTTTCCAGCACGGCCCGCGCCATCGGCGGCACTTTTGCCTTACAGGTCGGGCTGTACAAATAATTGAGGAACGGTTCGCCAGTCAATAGCTGGCACAGAAGCACGCCGAGTTGGTAGATATCAATCCGCCGGGGATCAAGCGACATTTCCCGTTGGCGAAGTATTGCGGCGGCGGCTTCGATCTCCGCAGGCAGTTCAATCGCCAAATCTTGGGCCAGTTCCGGCGGACAGAACTCTGGATCGGACTGATCGCCGCCGAAACGGCGCGGCCCGACGGTAGGAGGCAGTTGCGGCTGCCCCTGCTGGTCGATGGTCACTTGTTCGATGCCAATTGCGCGGTGGATTTGTCCGCTTCGGTGTAAAGCCTGCACCTGTCGAGCCAGGCACTGAAGCAGCGCCAACCGATCCTGCAGGGAGCAGTCGCGTTGCTCGGCGAGCCACTGCGAAAAAGGGAGCCGTGGCATCGAGTCGGCAACGGCCCTTGTCATAACGGCTCTCCTTTCAACAACCTAGTATACATGGCCGGAGGTCGGGATGGAAGAACGGATATTTTCGTGGTGGCTAACCTGCACATCTTCGCCGCCACCAACAGAATGCGAGCAGGCTGATGGCGCCGACGACAAGGAGGACGAGGGTGGAGGGTTCGGGGGTGGGCGTCAGGAGAAAGGCGTCGGTGTGCCCACTCGGGTTTGTGCCATAGCCGACAATTTGCCCAACGTCGTTGATGGCCTTGGCCTCCTCAAGCGTCCAACCAGAAGCAAAAATCAAGTTGTTCAAGTCCTCGATAGTCCCACTGCCGCTGTACAAGAAAGCGTGGTCGGCACCGCCGCTGATTTCGCTCCGCCCCACGACCTGCCCGTTGTTGTTGATGCCCAAGGCCATGCTGATGGCTCCGCCGAGTGTGCCGAGGTCTTGCATGGAACCGCCGCTGTACAAGAAGGCATGCTCGGCATTGCCACTGGTATTGGCCCACCCCACGACCTGCCCGCTGTTGTTAATGCCCTGAGCATTACTATTCGCGCCGCCGAGCGTACCGAGGTCTTGCATGGAACTGCCACTGTAAAGAAATGCGTGATAGGCGGCATTACCGGTGGTATAAGCCCACCCCGCGACTTGCCCGCTGTTGTTGATGCCAAAGGCTTCACTGGACTTGCCGCCGAGCGCACCTAAATCTTGCATGGAACCGCCACTGTAAAGGAAGGCGTGGTTGGCATTGCCGCTTGTAAAGGCTTCCCCCACGACCTGCCCGCTGTTGTTGATGTCCAAGCCGTAACTATTCACTCCGCCGAATGTGCCGAGGTTTTGCATGGAACCGCTGCTGTAAAGGAAGGCGTTGGTGGCGGCATTGCCAGCGGTAGCGGCATACCCCGCGATCTGCCCGCTGTTGTTGATGCCCACGGCCATGCTGGTGGCTCCGCCGAGAGTACCAAGGTCTTGCATAGAACCGCCGCTGTAAAGGAAGGCGTGGATAGCATTGTCCGTGATAGCGGCATACCCCACGACCTGTCCGCTGTTGTTGATGCCGTATGCTTCACTGGACGCGCCGCCGAGCGTGCCTAGGTCGGTCACGGTGTATAGGGTTGTGCCCCAAGCACTGCGTCCGGTAAACGACAATAGTACCGCGACCGCTACAATCTGTCGTCTCATTTCGCTACCTCCCAAGAATGCTGCGGGCAATACGTTGCCCTGGAATGGAAAAACAGACATCTACTTGCGCATTTTCCGTTTCAGTTCCGCCAATTCGGCCGAGACATCGAGATCGTCCGCCGGGGCTTCGACGTTCTCGGCGGTGCCGTGGGGTTCCATGCCTCGCAACTCAGCCATCGCCGCGGCCTCGGCCTCGGCCTGCTCGACCTTGGCCTTCATACGATCGAACTTGGCGAATGCGCAGTCGTCCACGTCGGAAACCGCGCCGGCGGCCCGACTTTCCATTTTCTTGCGGAAGTCGGCCGCCCGCTGCCGCGCGGAGAGCGTGGCCAGGTTCCGCTTGCCTTCCGCCAGTTTCGCCTTCATGCCGGCCAGTTGGCAGCGAAGACTGGCGCTTGCCTCCTGCGCGGCGTCCAATTGATCCTTCAAGGCGGCCACCAGTTTCTCGTGCTCGTTCTTGCGAGCAAGGGCCTTGCGGGCAAGGTCTTCATTGCCCTCCTCGACGGCCTTCTCGGCGCGGCCTTGCCACTGTTGCTGCTGGGTCCGATTGCGCTCGAGTTCGCGCGAAAGGGTCGTTTCGTTGGCCATCGCTTTGGCCGTCTGGTTCGTCACGTCCGCAATCGTTTCTTCCATCTCGCGAACGGCTTGCCTGAGCATCCGTTCCGGATCCTCGAAACCTTCGGTCATGTCGTTGAGGTTGGCCGAGATGATGTCGGAAATACGTTTGAAAACTCCCATTACCGTTCTCCTTTATTGTCACTTCGTTTTTTTGGAAAAACATGTTTTTCGGAAAGTCAGATGCCGGCCGCCGAGGAATGGCCCGTGATCCGTGTGGGAAGCATGAGTACGGCGGCCACGCCGCAGAGTATGCCAAACAGGTGGGCTCCCGGCGTCCAACTCGAAACCCATCCGAAACTCCACCAGCGTCCGAATACCGAAATCAATTCCATCAGCGGGATGAGCACCAGGCACCACCAAGCCGGCACCGCAACAATTCCCCAACTCAGAAACCAATTCAACTCATACTTCGGCCGAGAAAACAATCCCAACAGCAGCGTCAGCGGAAATAGTGCCAGATAGGCGCTCTCGACCAATGCGGCAGGCATCAGAATCAGGGCGATGGTAATCACGGCGAAAATGGCCCCGGAGGCGCCTACCAGACCAACAGGCAGGATGAGTCGGGCAAACAACCCGACCGCCATCAGGCAACCTAAATAAACCAACAGATAAAGACCGTTTCCCAGCCGGCGATTGACCGGATTGCCGAACACCCAAAGCACCCACATGTTCAGCACCAAATGCCAAAAGC
>CAYYBU010000598.1:0-3042 GCA_964469945.1 uncultured Planctomycetaceae bacterium | reverse complement strand
TGCACTGCCTGCGCCTGCGGAAAAAGGGGACAGGCACCGTGGCGGCAACATTCCCGCGTCGCGCCACCCCGGCCCGCGCCACGGAGCCAGTCCCCATTTTCCGCAATCCTCGGCATGTGCCGGATACGATCTCGTATTGGCCCAGCGGCCGAAATCTGCTACAAGATTCGCTTGCGGACGTTGGCTGGGTTGATTCACGCCAGACATGTCTCCAGGATGGATCCTCGATGAGCAATTTCGCGCGCGTGGTGCGGCTGGCCCTGCACTATCGGTTTACGGTCATGGGCTGCTTGCTGAGCGCCTTGCTGGCCGCCGTTCTCTGGGGGGGGAATATCGGCGCCATCTATCCGATCGTCAAGGTGGTCTTCGACGGTGTCCCCTTGCAACAATGGGTCGACAAGGAGATCGCCAAGGCCCACCAGACCGCGGCCCAGCAGGAGACGCGGCTGGAGCAATTACGGCAGGAACTGGCCACGACCCCGCCCGAACAGCAACGCGGCGCGCTGAGGGAAATCGGCCGGGCCGAGGCCCGCGTGGTCGCCGAGCAACGGGCCGAGACGGCCTATCGCTGGCTGCAACCCTATGTGCATCGCTACGTGCCCGCCGACCCGTTCCAGACGATCGTGATCGTGGTCGTGGCCTTGATCTTGGGGACGCTGCTGAAAGACCTGTTCCTCATCACCAACAACATCCTGGTGGCGCGGCTGGCGCAGTTGGCCGCCTTCGATCTGCGAAAGAAATTCTATCGCCGCACCTTGCGCATGGACCTGGCCACCTTCAGCGAGGAGGGGACTTCGGACCTCATGAGCCGCTTCACCCACGACATGCTCGGCGT
This sequence comes from uncultured Planctomycetaceae bacterium, assembly GCA_964469945.1. Classification (GTDB taxonomy): domain Bacteria; phylum Planctomycetota; class Planctomycetia; order Pirellulales; family Thermoguttaceae; genus CAYYBU01. The sequence goes on along the minus strand of CAYYBU010000598.1, from coordinate 2,207 downwards.
GGCCGGCGGCGTGGAAACGCTCTTCGGCAAGCTGGTGCTGGAGCCGCTGAAGATGCTGGCCTGCCTGGCCGTGGCCGCCTGGATCTCTTGGCGCCTGCTGCTGTTGACGGTGGTGATCGTCCCCGTGGCCGGACTGTCCATTCGCTGGCTGGCCAAGAATCTGAAGCGGACCAGTCGCCGGGCGATGGAAGAGATGGCGCAGCTCTACAGCACCCTGGACGAAACCTTCCGCGGCATCAAGGTGGTCAAAGCCTTCACCAACGAGCGCCAGGAACGCAAGCGATTCCACGTCCGCAGCAAGGCCTATTACAAGCGGGCCATGCGCATCGCCCGCTACGATTCGCTTTCCCATCCCCTGACCGAGATCATGGGCATCCTCGTCATTTGCATGGCGCTGTTGGCCGGGGCCTGGCTGGTGCTGAAGGGGCAAACCCATCTGCTGGGCATCCGCATGAGCGATCGAGAAATGGACCGCGATCTGTTGCTGCTGTTTTACGCCTCGCTGGCGGGAGCGGCCGATCCGATCCGCAAGTTCTCCGAGGTCTTCAGCCGCCTGCAAGGCGCCATGGCGGCCAGCGACCGCATCTACCAGCGCTTGGATCGCCAGCCGTCGGTGCGTAATCCGCTGGTCCCGGTGGCCTGCCCCCGCCACCATCGCGACCTGGCCTTCGAGGGCGTCAACTTCGCCTATCAGCCCGGGCAACTGGTGCTGGAAGACATCCGCCTGCGAATCCCCTTCGGCGAGACCATCGCCATCGTGGGGCCCAACGGCTGCGGCAAGAGCACGCTGGCCAACCTGGTGCCGCGATTCGCCGATCCCACTGCCGGGGCCATCCTGCTGGACGGCGTGCCCCTGACCAGCCTGCGGCTGCGCGAGCTGCGCGGTCAGATCGGCGTGGTCACCCAGGAGACGCTGCTGTTCGACGACACGGTGTTCAACAACATCCGTTACGGGCGCCCCCAGGCTTCGCGCGAGGAAGTCATCGAGGCGGCCCAGCGCGCCCACGCCCATCGCTTCATCGAACGCGAACTGCCCAACGGTTACGAGACCGTCGCCGGCACCCTCGGCGGCCGGCTCTCCGGCGGCCAGCGGCAACGCATCGCCCTGGCGCGGGCGATCCTGCGCGACCCGGCCATCCTCATCCTCGACGAGGCCACCAGCCAGATCGACCTGGAGAGCGAGCAGGCCATTCAGCAAGTGCTGGAGACCTTCATCCGCGACCGCACCACGATCATCGTGACGCATCGCATGGCCGCCCTTTCGCTGGCCGATCGCATCGTGGCCATGCAAGCGGGCCGGATCATCGACGTCGGCACCCACCAGGAGATGCTGGCGCGTTGCGGACTGTATCGCCGGCTGCATCAATTGCAGTTCGACGACCTGAAACGCAGCGCGTGACATCGAGCGCCGGTGAGCCGAAAGTCTCCCCTCTCCTTCCGGGAGAGGGGCAGGGGGTGAGGGTACCGCTGAGAAGTCGCGGCCATTCCGAGCGCCGGCCGGAAGAAAGCTTGCCGATCTGCCGCCGCAGAATCAAAGCCTGAAGCGCAAGCGAAGTTGCGCAAGGCACGACTTCGCTTGCGCTTCAGGCTTCGATGGGAACGTGAATAATCCGGGTTACACGGCCCTTCACTGATTCTCCCTCATCCCGACCCTCTCCCGCTTGCCGCGCGCGGCAAGCGGGAGAGGGGGACCTGATGGCTACCTCTCCGGCTGGCCCCACCCACCATCCTTCATCCCTGCAACTCCCGCTCCTCGCGCACCAGATCCTCGAAGGTCTGGCGGCGGCGGATCAAACGCGGCTGGCCATCCTCGATCAAGACCTCGGCCGCCAGCGGACGCGAGTTGTAGTTGGAGCCCATCGTGGCGCCGTAGGCCCCGGCGCACTCGATGACCAGCAGGTCGCCCACCCCGGCCTCGGGCAGCCGCCGGGTGGCGACGTAGTCGCCTTCTTCCTGCGTGAAGATGTCGCCCGACTCGCACAAGGGGCCGCCCACGATCACCTCGCGCTCCGGCCGCGGGCGGGCGTCGCCGGGTACGATCGACATGGGATGATAGGCGCCGTAGAGGATCGGCCGGGCGAGATTGTTGAAGCCGGCGTCGAGCAGATAGAAGGTGTTCGGCCCCTGGCGCTTGACCGCGCGGATCTCCGCGACCAGGTAGCCGCTTTCGGCCACCAGATAGCGGCCCGGCTCGATCTCCAGCCGCA
>CAYYBU010000597.1:0-3046 GCA_964469945.1 uncultured Planctomycetaceae bacterium | reverse complement strand
CCCCCTTTGCGTCTGCACCACAAGGAAGTCTGACGGAACACTTGATGTCGCAGGTTGATGGCACGTCGTCCACGGTTCTCCAGGGAAAGCGCGTGGCCTTCGTGGGCCGCTTGGCCAGTATGCCGCGCCGCGAGGCGGCCCAATTGGTCCGCAGCCACGGCGGCCTGATGCTGGAACAGGCCGACGCCTCGGCGAACCTGGTGGTGCTGGGCGAAGAAGACCTGCCGCGGCCGGGAGACGGCGGGCTGGAGCAATGGCCCGACCAGTCCATGGCCCAGGCCGTGGAGGCCGGCACGCTGGAAATCATCACGGAAACCCAGCTCTGGCAGCGGCTGGGGTTGGTCGAGCAACAGCCCGACATCCATCACCTTTACACGCCCGCCATGCTGGCCGAGTTGTTGGGCGTGCCGGTGGCGGTGATCCGGCGTTGGCACCGCCGCGGGCTGATTGCGCCGGCCTGCGAGGTGCGGCGACTGCCGTACTTCGATTTCCAGGAGGTGGCCACCGCGCAGCGCTTGGCGCAACTGCTGGCCGCCGGCGTTTCCCCGGCCGCGATCGAGAAGAAGCTGGCCGGCTTGGCGCGGTTGTTGCCCGGCGTGGGCCGCCCCTTGGCCCAATTGTCGGTCATCGTCGAAGGTAAGGAAATCCTGCTGCGGCAGGGCGATGGCCTGATCGAGCCGGGCGGGCAGTTGCGCTTCGACTTCGAGGCCCGCGAGGCGTCGCGGCCGGAAAGCGATTTGCCCGCCGCCCCGGCGGCCGTGGTGGAGCCGCCGGCGCCGGATGCCTCGGCCGCGGAGCTGTGCCGCCTGGCGGCCGAACTCGAAGAGGACGGGCAACTGGCCGCGGCGGCCGACATGGTTCGTGCCGCCCTGGCGGCCGCCGGCCCCAGCCCCGAAGTCTGTTTTCAATTGGCCGAGTTGCTCTATCGGCTGGGCGACTTTGCCGCCGCCCGCGAACGCTACTACATGGTCATCGAGTTGGACGAGGACTATGTCGAAGCCCGCGCGAACCTGGGCTGCGTGCTGGCCGAGACGGGGCAGCGCGAACTGGCGGTGGCCGCGTTCGAGGGCGCCTTGCGCTACCATGCCGGCTATGCCGACGTGCATTATCATTTGGCCCGCACGTTGGACGAATTGGGGCGTCGCGACGAGAGCGAGACGCATTGGCGGCTGTTTCTGGCCATGACCCCCGACAGTCCCTGGGCCGAAGAGGCCCGCGCCCGCCTGGGACGATCCTAAATGGAATCGCGCAACTCTATTTAGGTCAGGCCGTTGCCGTGACGGAAATAGAAGCCCGAAGCGCAAGCGAGGGGGCCCCGCTCTACGACCTTCGCTTGCGCTTCAGGCTTCTATGGAGGCGGTTTTCTACAAGTCACCGCGCGCGAGCCCCGTGCGTTTCGCCAAACGAGCCAGCATCCGAGGACCGATCTCATCGCCGTCGTGAAAGGCGAAGACGTAGTTGGGCCAACCGGGACGGGAGAGCACGCGGTGGGATGTGCCAGACTGGCGTTTGATCGTCCATCCGATGCGCAACAGCGCATCAAGCACGCGGCGCGCTTTCGTTGAAGGCCATTGCGTCACGTAGGCACCGCGAACACTTCACGAAGGTCGGGAATCTCCTCACCGTGGTCGAGGCGGTCGGCGATGACGCGCAAGGCCAGGGCCTTGACTTTGGAGATCGCTTCTTCCCGGCTGCCCGCGTAAACCATAACGCCCGGCAGATCCGGAACCTCAGCGATCCAGCGGCCGTCGGTTTCTCTCTCAATCTCGACGTTCATTTTCACCTCAGCCCTTTCTGCCAGCACCTTCATATGGGCTGACTCATTATGGTGGTCGAACGAGCTATTGGCTCAAGCATGATCGGCTCCGAAGGGATCCGAGGAAGTGGCGTGAACGAACCTAGGTTACCGCGCCGCGCGCGATCAGGCAACGCGCTGACGAATTGAGCCATGCCTTAGAAAATCCTGCGGCACAGCCGCACTTGGGCTGGCGAGGCTGGTCCAGGCACGCATCGGCGGGATGAACCACTTTGTAATCCTCCTGGCCACCGCTTCGGCTGGCGGTTATACGTGGTAAAACCACGCAATGTTAGTAATACTAACTCGCGAGTGGGGTCGCAAAATCGGGGTCCGTCGCTGGACGCAGGCCGCCCGATCGGCATAATAGACTCATGGGGCTGGCTCATCTCTTGCTGGAACGTTGACTTCATGTCTTGGTTTTCCTTGGCGCAACTCTCGAAGGCAACGCCTGGAGAGCTGATCCTGTGGTTCGCCATTCTGGTGGTACTGACGTCGGTGGCGGCCTATGCGATTGGGAAAATCCGCGCCGAGACGCTACAACGTGAACCCACTGCCAGTGAATTGATGTCAAAATTTCGCGAATTACACTCCCGGGGTGAGCTAAGCGACGCGGAATTCCGAACAATTAAAACTACGTTGGCGGAACAACTTCGGCAACAGTTAAAAGATAACGGCGACAAGGCTTAGGATGTCGAGGGGAACCCTCACGGCACCGCCGCCGTAGAATCTATACCAAGCGGGTACAGAGCCAAAACACGCGGAAAGGTTACACGATGCCGTCAGGACGAGATTTCAACGCAGGACGCCGTGGCAGCGGGACCACCAAAAAAAACGCCTTCTGCTCTTTCTGTCGCAAGAGTTACCGCGACGTGGGGCCGTTGGTTGAAGGCCCCGGCGACGTCTATATCTGTGGCGAATGTATCGACCTGTGCCAATCGATCCTCGAACAGGAGCGCCGCCGCCGCGGCACCGCCAAGCCGCTGTTCACCAAGATCCTCACCCCGCGGCAGATCGTCGAGCATCTGGACCAGTACGTGATCGGGCAGGAGCACGCCAAGAAGGTGCTGGCCGTGGCCGTCCACAGCCATTACAAGCGTCTCATGCACGGCGGCGACGAGTCCGCCGAAATCGAGATCGACAAGTCCAACATCCTCATGATCGGCCCCACCGGCTCGGGCAAGACCCTGCTGGCGCAGACCTTGGCCCGCATCGTCGACGTCCCCTTCGCCATCGGCGACGCCACCACGC
>CAYYBU010000596.1:0-3047 GCA_964469945.1 uncultured Planctomycetaceae bacterium | reverse complement strand
GGCTTGCACCCGGATCGATCTTCAGGGTAAATTGATGCTTTCCGCAGCATCGAGTGATTGCTGCCAGCGCAAACGGAGGACAGCAATTTGGCTGTAGGAAAGTTGGCCCCAGCGCTGATTTGCCTTGTTGGACTGATCGCCCCAGCCTTCGGCGACGATATTCAGTACCCTGCGCTGGTCGATGCGCCGAGGGTCACGCGAACGATGACGGGCATTCATGGCGACCCCGTCAACCTGGGATTGATCGGCACGAGAGAGGAGATCGTCGCGGCAATGCTCGCGGCCAAATGGCAGCCGGCCGACCCGATCACGTTCACCAGTAGCATCAAACTCATCCAGAGCTTCGTGCTGCAACGTCCCGACGAGACGGCCCCGGTCAGCAATCTCTACCTCTGGAAGCGAAAAGAGGATCTGGCGTTTGAGCAGGAAGTCGGCAAGGGCGCAATCCGTCGTCATCACGTCCGCTTCTGGGAGTCTACAAAGCAAGTCGAAGGTCGCCCCCTCTGGCTGGGAGCGGCAACTTTCGACACTAAGATCGGCTTCAGCCACATGACGGGCATGATCACGCATCATATCGGCATGGACATTGACACCGAGCGCGACACGCTGATGAGGGAATTGTCGGCGGCCGGGCGGCTTTCGTCCGCGGAAGCGGTCAAAGGATTCCAGCCCAAGCATGATGGCCGCAACGGCGGCGGCGATCCGTACCACACCGACGGCCGGCTGTTGCTGGGGGTTCTCAAGAGCGGAGCAGAGCAAGGCCAATTACGCCAACCCCTCTGGAAATGAAAAAGCAGCCTTTCCACAACGCTTTGCTATATTCCGGCATAGGATGGCGACCGATCTGTTCCAACCGATGGAGGCTTCCATGATGTTGCGTTTTCCCCGAATTCTGCTGGTGTTTACGGCCTTGCTGTGCGGCTGGTGCGGACCGGCCGGCGCGGAGCCGCACGCGGACCGCTGCGTGATCCTGGTGACCATTGACGGCCTGGCGAACTTCTACTTCGACGATCCGCTGGCCGATATGCCCACTATCCATAAATTGGCCCGCGACGGGGCGCGGTCTCAGGGAATGGTCTCGGTCTTCCCTACCGTCACCTGGCCGAATCACGTCGCTTTGACCACCGGCGCCACCACGGCCAAGACCGGCGTGGTGGGCAATAGTTATCTCGATCGCGCGACGGGCAAGCCCGTCGCGCTCATCTGCGACCCGGTGTTCGACAAGGACCAGACCGTGAAGGTGCCCACGGTGTTCGACGCGGCCCACGCGGCGGGGCTGAAAACGGCCGCCATTTCCTGGCCGGCCACGCGCAATGCCGGCGCCATCGACTGGAACGCTCCCGACATGTTCGGCGACGGCTGGGACCGCTTCGGCACCAGGTCCTGGCTGGCCGAGCTGCGCGGGGAGGGCATCCCCGTCGACCGGCAGGCCCGCTGGTGCGGCGAGGCCACCGGCGGGTGCATGCGCGATTGGCTCTACACGCGGATGGCGGCCCAGGTGATCCGCAAGCACGCCCCCAATTTGCTGCTGTTGCACCTGGTGGAGATGGATCACGTCGAGCATCGCACCGGACCGCGTTCGCCCGAGGCCTATTGGTGCGCACGCTACAGCGACGACCGTATCCGCGAGCTGGTCGAGGCCGTGGGGCATTCCAAGTTCGCCGGCAAGACCACGCTCTTCGTGTGCAGCGACCACGGCTTCTCACCCGTCCGGCACAACATCCACCCCAACGTGGTGCTGCGGAAGCTGGGGCTGCTGGAAGTGCAAAAGGAGAAATCGGCAAAGCAAGCGGCCTACTGCTTGTCGCAGGGGGGCGCCAGTGCGGTCTACGTGCTGGACCGGGGCCGCCGCGCGCAGATCCTTAAGCAACTCCAGGAAGAATTGCCGAAGATCGAGGGGGTCGAGGCCGTGCTCGACGCCCGGCAATTCACCCAGCTTGGCCAGCCCACGCCCGAGCAGGACCCCCGCGGAGCGGACCTGTGGCTGGCGGCCAAGTGTGGATACGGTTTCGACGACGCGGTCAAGGGTGAAGACGCGGTCAGCCATCTCAAGACCACGATCGGGACCCACGGCCACCTGCCCGACCAGCCCGCGCTGCTGGCCACCTGCGTGGTCTGGGGGGCAGGCGTCAAGCCCGGTACTGAGTTGGGCAAGGTCAGTAATCTGAGCATTGCGCCCACGATCGCGCGGATCCTGGGCGTCGCACTGCCCACGGCCGACGGAGAGCCGCTGCAGAAATTATTGGCCGAGTAGAGGGCCGCAATAAGCGCCCTGGCCGCCGCTACGCCGACTTCGGCCGTTGGAACTGGGGAATCTTCAGCATTTCGCCCCCTTTGAGCGCGGACTGGTGGGCGACGATGCCTTCCACGGTCAGATTGAGCGCCGTGGCGACGTCGACCAGCGGCTGCCGATCTTCGAGGATCGCGCGAAGGAACTCTTCGGTGAGGTGGCCGTGCGAGCCGCCGTGGCCGCCCGGCGCCACCGAGGGGGGCAAGGGGGGCATGTCGAGCGCGGGCAAATTCTTTTCCTCCCCGTCGTAGGCCGCGGCCCACATCGAGCCGCGTTGGCCCCGCACGCGGCCGACCTCGCCGCCCGGCTCGTGGGAGTCCCAGCTCACGGCCATCCGCGACATGCCGCCTTCGCTGGTCCGCAGCAGGGCGATCTCGGTGCCGAACGGATTCCGGTAGCGGTTGTTCTCGGGGCGCAACTGCGGAATGACACTGGGCATGCCCAGGCACGTCACCTCGGTGAAGCTGCCGCCGGTCACGCAGATATAGTAGGCATTGGAGTGCGTGGGATACCATTGCGGCGGAAGCCCCACGCGCCACTCGTGAAACGAGGGAATCGGGGTGGGCATGAAGTGGAAATATTCCCCTTCGGTGTAAATGAGCTTGCCGAAGCCGCCGGCGCGATAGATCTGGCGCATGGCATGGCAGTCGGCGTGGAAGGCCGACGTCTCGAACATCATATACTTCCGCCCGCTCGACTTGACCGCTTCGAACAGCTGGTCCGCGTCTTCGAGCGAGCCGAACACGGCCGGCACGCA
>CAYYBU010000595.1:0-3048 GCA_964469945.1 uncultured Planctomycetaceae bacterium | reverse complement strand
AGAGCGAGAACCGCTGGCTCATGTAACCGATGTGGGCCTTGATCTGCTCGGGCTGGGTGCGGATGTCGAAGCCGGCCACCGTGCCGGCGCCGGCCGTGGGCGCGAGGATGCCGCAGAGCATGCGGATGGTGGTCGATTTACCCGCCCCGTTGGGACCGAGAAAGCCGAAGATTTCCCCCCGCTGCACCTGGAAACTGACACGATCGACCGCCACGAAGTTGCCGAACCGTTTCTCCAGCTTGTCTACGACCACCGCCGCGGGAGCAGAAACATTGGGGCCCGTGTTATGGGGTGCCACTGCTGGCTTGTCCAGCAGTGTTGTGGCTGGGAATGGCTCAGCACTGCTGGACGAGCCAGCAGTGGCACCCGGCGAGTACCCCAGCACCGAGACGAACACGTCTTCCAACGAGGGCCCGATGGTGCGAATCTCCGCCGCCGCCACGCCCGCGGCCGTCAGGATCGATTGTACCTCCGCCGCGGCCGTTTCCGCCCCGCTGGTGACCAGGTGGACGCGATCGCCGAACAGTCCGACCGAGAGAAAACTCCGTGTGGTACTGCTTTCTGCCGCCGGAGTGCCATTGGCTCTGCCAGTGTTTTCCGCGGCTTCGCACTTCTCCCGCAGGATGGCCGCCACCTGCCGCGGCGCGGCAGTGCGGATCTCCAGGATCGTGCCCCGCATGAGTTGCTTCACTTCGCCGGGCGTGCCGCAGGCCAGCAGTTTGCCTTGATGGATCAGGGCCACGCGATGGCAGCGCTCGGCTTCGTCCAAATAGGCCGTGGAGAGGAAAATCGTCACCCCTTCGTCGCGCAACTGGTAGAGGATTCGCCAGAAGTCGCGTCGCGACACGGGATCGACGCCATTGGTCGGCTCGTCCAGCAGCAGCACTTTGGGCGTGTGGATCAAGGCGCAGGCCAGCCCCAGTTTCTGCTTCATGCCGCCCGACAGGTTGCCCGTCAGGCGACGCCGGAACGGCCCCAGGTTGCTGAAGGCCAACAGCCGCTCGGTCTTCTCGCGCCGCCCGCGGCGGGGCACGTTGTAGATGTCGGCGTAGAAGCCGAGATTCTCCTGCACGGTCAGATCGGGGTACAGGCCGAAGCGTTGGCTCATGTAGCCGATCTGCTCCTTGACCGCCTCCGCCTCGCGAACCACGTGATGGCCGGCCACCCAGGCGTCGCCGGCCGTCGGGTCCATGATCGCCGCCAGCAGCCGCATGGTGGTCGTCTTGCCGGCGCCGTCGGGCCCGACCAGGCCGAAGATCTCTCCCTCGGCCACCGACAGATCCAGCGGACCGACGGCCGTCAGCTCGCCGAACATCTTGTGTAACTGCACCGTGCGGATCATAATGTATGCCGTCATCTAAAGTATCCGGCACACTCCGTGTGCCGTTGGCCCGGCGGCACACGGAGTGTGCCGGATGCATCTACCGGCCGGCCGCCGTGTCGATGTGGGCGTCGGCCGGCATGCCTGGTTTCAACTCCATCCTGGGATTCTCGATGTCGATTTTGATACGATATACCAGCTTCACCCGCTCCTTCTCCGTCTGCACCGTCTTGGGCGTGAACTCGGCATCCTCGGCGATGAACGCCACGCGGCCCCTATAGACCCGGCCACCGCGGGAATCGGTGGTAACCTCGGCGCGCTGCCCTACCTTCACGCGGCCGAGGTCCATGGCGTCGATATAGGCCCGCAACCAGACGTGCTCCACGTCGGCGACGGTGACCACCGGGGTGCCGGGGGCCACGTATTCGCCCGGCTCGATGTTCTTCGAGAGCACGATCCCTTGCAGCGGCGAATAGATTGTGGCATAGCCCAGGCGCGTCTCGGCCAGGTTCAACGAGGCTTCCGTTTGCTTGAGCTTCGCCCGTGCCTGATCGATCTGCTCCTTGCGCGGCCCCTGCTGGACCAGCCGGTATTGCGCTTGGGCCTGCGCCAAGGCGGCCTGGGCCTGGTCGATCTGCTCCTGCCGCGGTCCCTCCTTCACCAGCTTGTAGTGCTCGGACATCTGCCGGTACCGTTCTTCCGCCACGTGAAAGGCGGCCGTCGCCTGGTCGTATTGCTCGATCGCGGTCACCTTCTCGTTGTAGAGCTGGCGGGCACGCCGCCATTCCGCCTCCAGACGATTCTTCTCCACCAGCGCCGCGGCCAGTTCGGCCTGGGCCGTGTCGATCTCCTGTGGGCGGGAGCCGGCTTTGTACTCGGCCAACACCGCGGCCGCCTTCTCCATGGTCGCCCGCGCGGCGTTGATCTCCTCCGGCCGCGAGCCGGCCTCGAACTCGGCCAACACCGCTTGCGCCGCTTGCAATTCCGCCCGGCCTAGATCCACCTCGGCCTTCAGATCCGCCACGTCCAGTTCGGCGATCAACTGCCCGCGGGCGACCGAGTCCCCTTCGTCGACCAGCCGCCGTTCCACGCGACCGGCAATCTTGAAGCTGACGCCGACCTCGGTCACCTCGATATTGCCGGACACGCGCACCGCGTCGTCCGACGGCTTGCGATGCGTCAGCGTATACCACCATCCCAGGCCACCGACGACCAAGACGGCCGGAAACAACAGCAGGGCTTTCTTGTGAGCAGCCATAAATCATCTCTCCTCGCCCGCAAACGGGAAAGGAGCCGGGGGTAAGGGCGTGATGTAGTAGGCACACGCCGTGTGCCGTAACCGGCGGACGGCACACGGCGTGTGCCTACTACACTGCCGGTAACCGATTCACTTGCACGTCATTGGCCATTCTTACGAGATCGAATTCCGCGTTCATCGTCAATCACACCAAGTCGTTTTTTCCTTCCGCAACAATCGCGGCACGAAACATCTGCCAGGCCCGGCCGGCGTGCTGCGTGAGGTTGAAGCCGCCATCGGTCAGGTGCCAGAGAATGCCGGCCGGCACGATCAGGCCCATGAACAGCATCGACACGGTCTCCGGCACGGCGTCGCGGCGGATGCAGCCTTGTTGTTGTCCTTCTCGCACGGTTTGCTGGATCTCGCCCAGGTAGCGGGTGACGATCTGGCACACATGGGCCTTGCGTTGCGGCTGGTCGCCGAAGGCGTC
>CAYYBU010000594.1:0-3048 GCA_964469945.1 uncultured Planctomycetaceae bacterium | reverse complement strand
TTCCAACTCCTTATCCTTGATGCGCCGCTGAATCTCAAGTTTGGCCTCTGTTTCGAGACGTACACGGACCTGGCCCTGGTCGTCGAAAGGACGGTTGAAGCAGCAGTTGTCAAGGTACACTCGAATCGGAACGGAAGCCATTACCTGAGCCCACCGCGAAAACGCCGACAGTCAAATCCGCATTTTCAAACACGGACACTCGACAGCAATAGTATACCCTCTCTGGATGAAAGCGGACAGTCGCATTGTTGCAGAAAACGACAGCTATTACTTGGCCGGCGGCACACGGCGTGTGCCGGATTCATTCTGGGGACCATCCCAGCACAAAAAAGCGGCGACAAGTCGCCGCACTCCAAAGGGGGGCGTGGTTTGCAATGCGTACCCGGTAAGCTATGCATTACTATCCCGGTAATCCTGCGGGCCACGCCAGCAGTGATTTCCCTTGCCACCGCTGCATAGAATGGGCCGTTCCCGTAGCGTGCAGCCCAGCGGGCACAGTAATACATCATTCAAGACCGCCACCTGGAGAGTACGGAGATGTTTGGCCTTCGCCGCCTCGTGAGTCTGTTGACCGCGGTGTCCGCGTGTCTGGCGTCTGTTTCCTGTGAACAGGCGGCTCAAGACGCGGCGTCTCCCGCCGAGAGTCCCGTGGTGACGGTCAGCCGCCCCATCCAGCGCACCATCACCGATTACGAGGAGTTCACCGGCACCACCGATGCCGTCGATGCGGTGGACGTGCGCGCTCGGGTGAGTGGGCGTTTGGACAAGGTCTGCTTTATTGACGGCGAGGAAGTCAAGAAAGATCAACTCCTCTTCGAGATCGATCCGCGACCTTACCAGTTCGCCTTGCACGGCGCGGAAGGCCAGTTGGCCACCCTTCGGGCACGGCTCGCGCACCTGAAGTTGGATTTGGCCCGCGCCGAAGAGTTGCGGCCCAAGAACGCCATTTCCGGCACGGACTACGATAAAATCGTCGGCGAGGTCGCCGAAGTGCGGGCCTCGCTGGAATCGGCCCAGGCCGCCGTGGACCATGCCCAATTCGACCTGGACAACACCAAGGTCACCGCCCCCATGGCGGGCAAGATCAGTCGCCACCTCATCAGCGCCGGCAACCTCGTGGCGGCCGACTCCACGCTCCTGACCAACATCGTGGCCGTCGATCCCATGCGGGTCTATTTCGACGTGGACGAACGAAAGATGTTGCAAATCGAACATGCCGTGCGCGAGGGAAAAATCAAAGTTCACGACCGCTCCCAGATGGAGGTGCAAATGGGCCTGGCTACCGAGCAGGGCTTTCCCCACCAAGGTGTCATCGATTTTGCCGACAACCGCGTCGATCACAACACCGGCACGATCCAACTCCGCGGCCGCTTTCCCAACCCGCTGCCACCGCTGGGCAGCCGCATCCTGACGCCCGGACTGTTTGCGCGCCTGCGGGTATCCGTCGGCCAGCCGCACCGCGCACTGCTGGTCGCGGAAAAGGCCCTCGGCACCGACCAGGGACAAAAGTATCTCCTGGTGGTCGATGCCAAGAATGAGGTGCAGTATCGTTCGGTCATCACCGGCAAACAGGAGGGTGGGCTTCGTATCATTCCGGAGGGCCTGCGGCCCGACGACGACGTGATCGTGACCGGCTTGCAACGCGTGCGGCCGGGCCTGACCGTGGCGCCCAAACGTGTCGGTATGGAGACCTTTGTTTCCGGCAGCGGTGCGGAAGTTCCTCCCCGCGCTGCGGCAGCGCCCGAGACCAAGCCCAAGGGTGCCGCGGCTGGCTTGTCCAGCGGTGCGTCCTCGGGCACTGCCGGACAAGCCGGCAGTGGCGCCGTGTCGCACCAACCACCTCAGGCCAAGTAAAGGGATTCCCGGCCGTGTTCTCGCGTTTCTTCATCGATCGCCCCATCTTCGCCGCGGTGCTTTCCATCGTGCTGGTGATTGCCGGCCTGGTGGCGGCGCGGATGCTGCCGGTGGCCCAGTACCCCGAGATCGCGCCGCCCACCGTGCAGGTGTCGTGCGTCTATCCGGGGGCCAGCGCCAAGGTGGTGGCCGACACCGTGGCGGCCCCCATCGAGCAACAGGTCAACGGCGTCGAAAAGATGCTGTACATGTCGTCGCAATGCACCAACGACGGCGCCTACGACCTCACGGTCACCTTCAAGCTGGGCACCGACCTGGACATGGCCCAGGTGCTGGTGCAGAACCGGGTGGCCATGGCGACGCCCACCCTGCCCGACGCGGTCAAGCAAACGGGCGTGACGACGAAGAAGAAATCGCCCAACATCATGTTGGTGGTCAATCTCTTCTCGCCCAACGAGCGTTACGACCAACTTTACCTGAGCAACTACGCCACCATCAACGTCAAGGATGATTTGGCGCGACTGGACGGTGTCGGCGACGTCGCCTTCCTCGGCCAGCAAGATTACAGTATGCGGGTGTGGCTCAATGCCGACCAGCTCAAGGCGAGGAAACTCAGCAGCGGCGACGTGGTCGACGCCCTCCGCGAGCAGAACGTCCAGGTGGCGGCCGGACAGATCGGCCAACCGCCCGTGCCCCGCGGCCAGGCTTTCCAATACAGCATGACCACGCTGGGCCGGCTCACCGACCCGGCCGAGTTCGGCGCCATCATCGTCAAGACGGGCAGCGCCGGGCAGGTCACCCGGCTCCGCGATATCGCCACCATCGCGCTGGGCGCCAAGAGCGAAGACCAAACCTGCACGCTCGACGGACGGCCCACCGTGGGGCTGGCCGTCTTCCAGCTTCCCGGCTCCAACGCCGTGGCCACCGCCGCGCTGGTCCGCGCCAAGATGGAGGAACTCAAGGGGCGATTCCCCGCAGGGCTCGATTACGCCATCGTCTACGACACCACGCCCTTCATCACCGAGTCGATCCACGAAGTCTTCAAGGCCCTCCGCGAGGCCATCATCCTGGTCGCCCTGGTCGTGCTGCTGTTCTTGCAGAATTGGCGTTCGACGCTCATCCCGCTGATTGCCGTGCCGGTCTCGCTGGTCGGCACCTTCGCCGTCATGGCCCTGCTGGGGTTCAGCCTCAACA
>CAYYBU010000593.1:0-3049 GCA_964469945.1 uncultured Planctomycetaceae bacterium | reverse complement strand
GTCATGACGACCAATACCAATTTTCGACCAAAACAACCTAGTTTTTAGCAATCCACCCCCGGCCCCTCTCCCGCGAGCGGGAGAGGGGAGTGACCAACCGGAGGTTCTCCCCTGTGGCGCGCGGGAGAGGGGAGTGCTCTGCGCGGCCGCGACCAACCGAAGGTTCTCCCCTGTAGCGAGCGGGCGAAGGGAGTGTCGAAGCGACGCCAAGCCCAAAAATGCTCAGCCTACGTCGCCCAACTCCAGCGCCCGGCCGTAACGCGCCATCATGCGTTGCCGCAGCAAGTCGTGCTCCGGCCGGACAAGATCCGCATCGGCCGCCACCAGGGCCTGGGCGTCGCGGCGGGCCTCTTCCAACACGGCGCCGTCGCACAACAGATCGGCAATCCGCAACGGCGGCAGCCCGTGCTGCTTCGTGCCAAAAAGGTCGCCGGGACCACGCAACTGAAAATCCTTCTCCGCCAGTTGGAAACCGTCGGTCGTGGCCACCAAAGCCTTCAGTCGCTCCTGAGCGTCGTCGGTCTGCGCATCGGCGAAGACGCAACAGAAGCCGGGAAAAGGCCCCCGGCTGATCCGCCCACGCAACTGGTGAAGCTGGGCCAGGCCGAAGCGATGGCCGCTCTCGATGGTCATCAAGGTGGCGTTGGGCACATCGAGGCCCACCTCGACCACCGAAGTGGCCACCAACACCTGGAGCTCGCCGCAGCGGAAGGCGTCCATGACGGCATCCTTCTCGGCGGCCGTCATGCGTCCGTGGACCAGCCCGAGCCGGAATGCCTCCAGCTCGCCATTGGCCAGCGTTTCGTAGGTCTCGTCGAGACTGACGGTGGCGAACTGGTCCGACTCTTCCACCAGCGGCGCGACGACGTAGCCCTGGCGGCCCTCGCGGAGCTTCTTGCGGAAGAACTCCCACCAGCGGGCCCGCTGCGCTTCGGTGGCCAGGTAGGTATGCACTTTCTGCCGGCCCGGCGGGCTTTCCGCCAGCACGGAGGCGTCCAGGTCGCCGAAGAGCGTCATGGCCACGGTCCGCGGGATGGGCGTGGCCGTCATCACCAGGTAATGCGGATCCAAGCCGGCGTGCTTCAAAGTTGCCCGCTGGCGGACGCCGAATTTGTGCTGCTCGTCGATCACCACCAGCCCCAGCCGGGCGAACTGCACGTCCTCCTGGATGATGGCCTGCGTGCCGACGACGATGTCGATCTCGCCGGCGGCGATCTGCTCGAGCAGCGTACCGCGCTGCTTGGCTGCCATGCCACCGGTCAACTGCCCGCGGCGCACCTGGCTGGCGGCCAAGAGCTTTTCCAGCGTCAGCGCATGTTGCCGGGCCAACACCTCCGTGGGGGCCATGAGCACGGCCTGGTGGCGATGGGCCACCGCCAACAGCATCGCATACAGGGCCACCACCGTCTTGCCGCTGCCCACGTCCCCTTGCAACAGGCGATTCATCGGCAACGGCCGCGCCATGTCGGCGGCAATTTCCGCAATGGCCTGTCGCTGTGCCGCGGTCAGCTCGAAAGGAAACAAGCGTCGGATGCGGGCGTCGATCTGGGCCGTGGCCTCCAGCGGCGGGGCCTTCCGTTGGCCGTGCTGCTGCCGTCGCTTCGTGGCCAGGGCAAGCTGCAACAAAAACAACTCCTGGTAGACCAGCCGCCGCCGGGCACGGGCGAGGCTCTCTTGATCGCGGGGAAAATGAATCTCCGGCAGGGCCTGGCACAGCGGCCACAACTGGTGCGCTTGCAGATATTCGGCCGGAAAGACCTCTTCGAGCACCTCGAGGTGCGTCTCGAGCACGTCGCGGAGGATCTTCCGCATTTGCCACTGCTGGAGGCCCTCGGTCAGCGGATAGACGGGCAGGATCCGGC
Organism: uncultured Planctomycetaceae bacterium; assembly: GCA_964469945.1. GTDB lineage: Bacteria > Planctomycetota > Planctomycetia > Pirellulales > Thermoguttaceae > CAYYBU01. The sequence continues at coordinate 1,187 of CAYYBU010000593.1, read as the reverse complement.
CCAGCGGTTCCTCCTCGTCCTCGGCCAGCGTTTCCACGCGGGGATGGTGCATTTCCCAGACCAGGCCGTTGCGCCGCGGTCGGCCCGAGACCATCACGCGCTGGCCGAAGACGAACCGTTCGCGCATGAAGGGCTGGTTGAACCACAGGGCGCGGAGGTGGCCGGTCTGGCCGCGCACCAGCACGCCCAACACGCAGCCGCCGTTGGCGGTGCCGCGGAGTTCGACTTCCTCGATGACGCCGCGGACGTTTTGCAGTTTGCCCTCCTCCAACTGGCCGATTTCCCGCTGCTCGGTGAGATCCTGATAGGCGCGGGGAAAGAAGAAGAGCAGATCCGTGGCGGTCCGCAAGCCGAGACGCTCGAGCAGTTCGGCACGTTGCGGCCCAACCCCCTTGAGGAACTGCACCGGAGTGGCCCGTTGCGGCAACGGCGTTTTTTCGGAGGCAGTCATGATGGATATTGTACACTGCGGTCCCCGAAAGGGGCAGGAGAACTGCAAAGTCCGACACAAAGGGGGTCAGACTTGCAGTCTCTGGGGAAACGCCTGAGTGTCTGCATGGGGGAACTACGTGGCGCCGTGTGGTTCCCACTATGACTCCCATGAATTTCATAATTTGCAAGTACTTATCATTAAATGAGTTATGGACGATGTTGGCCCGTTGGCCAGCCGTCTGGTCATCTTCAGCGAACAAGAGCGTTGTTTGCCGCATACTAAAAGTGTGCCAACAGACGAAAAAAAGTGGTTCAAAAGTGATGTTTCGGGCGTCGAAACACTTGACTTCGCGTAATTGCGGCGTATCGTACATTGTTGGCAGTGTATGTTTACGTACACGGCGACGACTTCTGCAAGGGCATTCAATTTAGGAAGCTCTGGCAAGAGGGCGAAGGAACGAACCCATGTTAGTGTTATCCCGCAAGAAGAACGAAAGCATCGTCATCAACGACGACATCACTATCGTCGTCGTCGAGATCCGAGGGGACAAAGTCCGTTTGGGAGTCGAAGCCCCAAAGGAAGTGCCTGTCCACCGTCGCGAGGTATTCGATGCGATTCATCGCAACGAAGTGGCGGCCGACGACAAGGCGGCCAGCAAGACGGCTACCAAGACCGATGCTGCCGAATCGAGCGGCGACGCTTCTTAGCACCGGTCCAGCAACTATTCCGTGTTTTGCGGGCTAGCCCGCGGACG
>CAYYBU010000592.1:827-3064 GCA_964469945.1 uncultured Planctomycetaceae bacterium | reverse complement strand
CGTTATCTCTCCCTCTCCCCTGCGGCCGTTCCCGGCAACCCGTGAACGGCTACTCCGGATTGAACCTGTTCGTTGCGAACGAAGGAAACGGCACGATTGGCGAGTACAGCACTTCGGGTGAAACCCTGAACGCCTCGCTGGTCACGGGGTTGGCTAGTCCGTGTGGCATTGCCGTATACGGATCGGACCTGTTCGTCGTGAATAACGGCACTGGCACGATTAGCGAATACACCACGTCGGGAACACTCGTAAACGCCTCGCTGGTCACGGGGTTAGATAACCCGTGGGGCATTGCCGTGTCCGGAACGGACCTGTTCGTCACGAATCGCTACGGCGTTGGCGAATACAGCACGTCGGGTGAAATTCTGAACGCCTCGCTGGTCACGGGGTTGTGGGACGTGACTGGCGTTGCGGTTGTTAACACCCCCGAGCCGTCCACGCTCGCGCTGCTCGCCGTCGGTGCCGTCAGCCTGCTGGGCTACGCTTGGCGGCGGCGGAAGGCGGCATTAGCCCACCCGGCGGTTTGACCCTAGAGGATTGCGATGATGAGGCGAAAGAAAACGCCCCCGGCCGGCGACAAGGCCGACAAGCCCGGAAGCCGGGCCCTTCAAAAACTCCTCGACTACTTTGCTCACGATGCGAATGCCGCGCGTCCCGTCTATCCCGCCCACGGGACCGTAGGCCGGGAAGGGGCCGAGCTGGCGCAGGCCGCCCTAGATCACCTTGCCGTCGGCGATGCCGAGCAAGCCGTCCGATGCACGGTGGACGCAATGCTCGTCTACTGCAACTGCGAAATGATCGGCCTGCGATTTGAGCATGGCGACGAGATGCGGGACCTTGCCGAGCGGTGGGACCGTGACACCGAACCAGCGGTGAAACGAGAAGTAGCCCGCTACAAGGGCAAGGCCAAGCAGCGGGACAAGACGAAGGCGAAGGCGGACGCCGCGATAAAGGACGCCTTGAAGATGATCGATGGCGGGCGGAGTAAGACGGATGCTCAGAAGGAAGCCGCCAAGCAGCACAAGACGAGCGTTACCACCGTCCGCAAATTCTGGCCGAAGCATCTCCGCTGAGCCATACCAAGATTGAATCGTGATATTCGTTTCTTGTCAGGATTGAATCCTAGCATTTCCGAGCGCTGAATATTTTCACTCTACGGGCATATCATTATTAGTAGAGAGGAACATCACTCAGCGGAGCGAAGGAAATGGGCTTCATCACAGTGGCGGACGTGCAGAACGCGACGGGGCTTCCGCGGCACGTCATCGCACACGCAATCGACCGGCATGGCCCCAAGCCGACAGGCCGCATCGGGATTACAAGAATCTGGGATGCGGACGATATGCCCCGCATCCTGGCTTCCATCGAGCGGACCCGCGGCCGCAGCGGTCGGCAACCCCAGCGGGCCGCACGATGAGCGCGCCTCGCAACACGGCCGGTCCCCACAAGCCGGGCCCGACGGGCACGATCCTGGATAACGAGCTACTGCCCCTCCGCGTTGCTCTGGACAGGTTGGGGTGGGGCAGTCGGTCCCTTTCGCTGGCGAAGCAGCGGGGCCTAAAGGTGCTCTGTTTCGGGAAGCGGAGTTACTTGCACGGCCGGGACATACTCGCCTTCTTGCAGGATCAGCCGACTATCGAACGTCACGGCGGACCAGGGCGGCCGGACTTGGTAGCCGGCCGGCTGGCAGAGGATGGACAGTCAACATAACCAGGGAGAATGAAGTGAATATCAGTAACAAAAAAGGCCCGGTCGCCACAACCGGGCCAGAGGAAACGCACTTCGATCAGTCTACCACAGTGATGCCGCCAGAGCAAGTACCAGTGGCGCTCCCGGAACTGGCCGAGCAGATCAACGCTTACCACGACCGCGTGGTAGAATCGCTCAATTCGGGCTTGGAACACGCTAGGCACGCCGGCGAACTCCTGATGGAGGCTAAGGCCCGATGCCCACATGGCGAGTGGTCGCAATGGCTCGCGGAGAACTTCCGCGGATCGGGGCGGACGGCACAGGGCTACATGCGAGTGGCCCAATCATGGCCCGAAATTGAGGCCGCCAAATCCGCAACGGGTGTTGCGGATTTGAGCTACCGGGGGGCGTTGAAGCTACTCGCTGCGCCCAAAGATTCACCCGCGGCCGAAGCGGAGCAAGAACGGCCAATCAAGCGGTTTCTCGACTTGCCGCTGGAGGAACGCAAGCAAACGTGTCAGGAGTGGTGGGACATTCGCGCGTCGTTT
>CAYYBU010000592.1:0-817 GCA_964469945.1 uncultured Planctomycetaceae bacterium | reverse complement strand
GGACCTGGGGGTGAGTGTGGCAGAGGTGGACGCCATCTTGAATCCGATGCCGCCACAGTATGACTTCGAGGGCGAGGATAAGCTGGCACGGACGTACCGGCAGGCCGTAGCCGAAACTATCGCCCGACTTCTCGCGCGTCGATACGAGTCCGCCCAGTACGTGGCAGAGTGTGAGGGGTTCGCCCATGTCGTCCCGATGCTGGAGGCCATGCACGCCAAGAAGGAGCGTGAGGTTGCCCGTCTCGATGGTTCCTGGTTTCGCCTGATGCAGTCTCAGGAACTCGGCACTGCTGCCGAGCGGCTGGTCAATCCGATTGCAATAGGGATCCTCATGGAGCACGACGCCCGCGAGGCGCTTGGAATCGCGCCGCGGAAATACACATCAGAATCGTTCAACGATAACTTGACCGACGCCATCGGAGCCGTGGAGGCATTGCGTGTTGCGGGTGAATTGAAAGAGTTGGAACAGGCTGCCGCATGACCAGCACCCGTCAGACCACTTCCGACCGCGCCAGCTACGGGACCATGCCGAGCCACAACGGCCGCGGCCATGTTGTGTCCCCACCCGAACCGATCCTACGATGTGTGGCGGACATCGAAGCACGGCCGTTGACTTGGCTCTGGCACCCGAGGATTCCCAGCGGAAAGCTGACCACGGTTAACGGCGACCCAGGCTTGGGTAAATCCCTTCTCACTGGAGATATTGCAGCTAGGGTATCGACGGGGGCGGGTTGGCCGGACGATCCGTCTAGCCCGACCGAAGCCGGATCGGTCGTTATCGTCAGTGCCGAAGATGATGCAGCGGCTACTATCCGGC
>CAYYBU010000591.1:0-3084 GCA_964469945.1 uncultured Planctomycetaceae bacterium | reverse complement strand
ATGGCGGCCAGCGAATTGGTCAGGGCAAAGGTGGCCAGCGGCTCGCGGTTGGCCAGGCGAGCCTCGAAGTGCTGCCGCTCGGCCGAGCCGCGGGGAAACCAGAAGCCGGCCGCGCGCAGCGTCCCTTCCGGATCGGCCGCATAGCGGGCCTGCGTCTGCGGCATCTCGACCGTCCGCTGGTACAGGCCATAAGCGGATAGTCCGACGGCCAGGGCGATCATGACGGCCGTCAGGGCCCGGGCTTCGCGCTCGCCCGTGACCCACTGCCGCAGCAGCAGGAAGCTCAGCCCCAGGGCGACCCATTCCCAGAGCATGTTGATGGCCGGCCGGGGGCTTTCGTGGCCGGCCGCCCACAGCGCGGCCGCCGCGTGCAAGCCGATCAACAGCAGCACGGCCGCATCCGTCCCACCGAACCGCAGCGGCAACCGCCGGCCTCTTATGGCCGCCACCAACCAAGCGCCGGCCAGCACGAGCCAGAGCATCACCACCGGCAGGCCATCGCCATTCATGCCGGCCATTTCGCTGGGAAAAAGCGGCCGGGCCACGCAAAGGGCGGTCGCCGCTCCGAGCAGCCACGGCCGCAGCTTGGACGAGCGGCCCTCGCCGCGCGGATCGTCCGCGAAGGGGCTGCCGCGACGAGGATGATCCGGCCGATTCAAGTGCGTTGCCTCGTCTGGAAGAAGTCACTGCCTGTAAAAGAATAAGTTGAGCAATTTTATTGAAGCAAAGGCAAACGGCGCTGCGCTTGTTTGCCTTCTCATATTTGCTCAACTTATTCTTTTACAGGCTCTCACCGCCGCGGCGGCGAACTCGTAGGACTCATTTCTTGACAACGCTCGCGGCGTCCGTCTTGCGTGGTTTTTTCTCGGTGGCATCCTGGTAGGCTTTCAGCGCGGGGAGCAATACCGTGGCCGCTGGACAACCCTTCTGCTTGCCACCGAGAAGGCCGTCCGTCTGCTGCATGACGGTTTGATTCTTGTGCGAGGTGCCTTCTTCGGCCTGGGCCCATAGAGGCGTCAACAAAACGGCAAGCAGGACTACTCGGGACATACGAACACTCCTTTGGGGGAAATCCTTTATCTCCGCCCCGATAGCGTACCCCGCCTACGAGGCCCGCGTCAACCGAGAAAACAGGGCCTTCCGGTAGGGCTCGCTGCGGTTACCCCGCCCCAAAATTTACCGCGCCCGAAATCGCTCAGTTAAGCCGACGTTGTGGCCTCTACGCCTTCGCGTAGCCACGTCCAGGCGTCGTCGGCTTGGGGGGGACTGTCCCGATTTTTGTGGCAGGAGGCCACGAAAATGGGACTGTCCCCTTCGGTCGCAGCTTGGGAGGCGCAGGGAAGGATGAGGAAGGGAAACTCGGCGGTTCGTTTCGCCTCCCTTCCCTGATGTGAATCTGTCTCCATACACCGCCATGCAGAGGGGTTTGTTTGGTAGTCGCGCGGGCCAACTGGGAAGTCCGCCGAAAACTTCCCGCAGCGAAGTTGAATTTTCGGCCCTAAATTGGCCGATTCGTAGGGATTAAACCACCTGCCGACCAAAAAAGGCGGCCCGCCTTACAAAAAAGTGCGAGGGGCCGTTGACGGCCGATTGGCGAAGCGGTATCATCTGAGGTTTCCCACTTGTGGAACGGTTGTTGTTTGGTAAATGGGAATTCCGTAGTTCCGGAGGCATCCGTGGCAGGTCATACCAGCGAAATCATCCGTATTCGTATGGAAGCATACGATCACGCGATCCTGGATCAAAGTGCGATGGAAATCGTTGATACCGCCAAACGGACGGGCTCCGTCGTTCACGGCCCCATTCCCTTGCCGACGCGCATCGAGCGCTACACCGTTCTGTCGAGCCCCCATATCGATAAGAAGGCTCGCCAGCAGTTCGAGATCCGCACGCATAAGCGGCTGATCGACATCATGCAGGCCACGGCCAAGACGATCGAGGCGCTGAATAAGTTGAGCCTGCCGGCAGGCGTGGATATCAAGATCAAAGCCACTAGTCGGCACTGAGACGGGGCGGCACCGAGAGACTAATAACACTGGCAAAAAGAATTTATGTAACGGAAGCCGTGCGGGTAAACCCGGTCACGTACCGTTTGTTCCCGTAGGCGACGTAGCAAAAGGCAAGAGCGATGGCAGTTGGACTACTCGGCCGCAAGGTCGGGATGACACAGATTTTCGACCCTACCGGCCAGGTCATCCCCGTCACGGTGATTCAAGCGGGACCGTGCCACGTCCTCCAAGTGAAGACGCAGCCGCACGATGGGTATGAAGCAGTTCAATTGGGGTATCTGGATAAACCCCGGCGGCTTGCCAGCCGCAGCGATCGCGGCCATGTTGCTCGCCTGGAGAGTAAGCGTCAGAAGCGCCGTGCGGCGGCCGGCGTACAGCCCGTCGCCAAGGCGGATTGCGAACCGCAGCGGTTCGTGCGTGAGTTCCGCGTCACGATCGACGGCGTTCAAGTGGGGCAGGAGCTGCGCGTCGACCAGTTCGCCGAAATCAAGGCGGTCGACATCACCGGCATCACCAAGGGCCGCGGCACGGCGGGGGCCATGAAGCGGCACCACTTCGCCGGCCAGCGCGCCACTCACGGTGTCAAGAAGGTACACCGTCACGTCGGCTCCATCGGTATGAATACCGACCCCCACCACGTCTTCAAGGGCCACCGCATGGCCGGCCACTTGGGTTCGGTCTATCGCACTGCGCGGAACGTCAAGGTGGTCAAGATTGATCTGGAAAACAACCTGTTGTTGATTCGTGGAGCGATTCCCGGGCCCAACGGCGGCTACGTGACGATTCGCGAGACCAACAAGCTGTAGGCAACAAGCGGTAGGTTAGGAAGAGAATCATGGTAAGTTTGCCTGTGTACGACCGGACCGGAACCGAGGTGCGAACCTACGAGATCGATCCGGCGCAAATCGCCCCTCGCATCAGCAAGCAGTTGTTGCACGACGCCGTGGTGATGTACCAGAACAACTTGCGGCTGGGCACGGTGAAGACGAAGACCCGCTCGGAAGTGGCCGGCACGACGAAGAAAATGTACCGGCAAAAGGGCACGGGCAACGCCCGGGCCGGCTCGCGCCGCAGC
>CAYYBU010000590.1:0-3087 GCA_964469945.1 uncultured Planctomycetaceae bacterium | reverse complement strand
ATTTGTGCGAAGCACCCTCCGGGCCGTTCCGGCAAATTGGACCTGTCCCCTTTTCTCCAGGCTGAGCCTTGCCAGGAGTCTGGGCCGTGCCGACGTTGTTCGTCATCCGCGGAGCCGATCAGGGCAGCCGCTTCGAGTTGACCGAGCCCGCCATCCCGTTGGGGCGCGACTCGTCTTGCAGCATCCAGCTTCACGACACGGAAGTCTCCCGCCGGCACGCCGAATTGCGTCGCGAGGAGCTGGGCTACTCGATCGCCGACTTGTCCAGTTCGAACGGCACGTTTGTCAACGGCCAGCGCGTCGATGAGCACCGGTTGGCCAGCGGCGACCAGGTGCAACTTGGCAATACGCTGATGCTCTACACGGGTCCGGCGGAAGAGACGCAAGAGGACCTGGCCGAAATCAACCGCATCGGCGCCGCGGCCGACGTGGCCGATCGCTCGCGGATCGTCCGCTCGGTGACGCAGGAGGAGGGGAGCCGCATCTTCGACCTCCAGGCCGACACGCCGCAAAACTCGTGGCTGGCCCGGGCGCGGAGCAACTTGCAGGTGATGTACCGCACGGCCCTGGCCGTGAGCCACACGCTGGACATCGATCAGTTGCTGCAGCGGATCATGGAATTGATCTTCGAGTGGGTCGAGGCCGATCGGGGCTGCATCATGCTCATGGATCCCGGCACGAAGGAGTTGCAGCCGAAGGTCCGCCGCACGCGCAAGGGAGTGGCCGCCGACGAACGCATCACGATCAGTAAGACGATTCTCGACTACGTGATCGGGCGGAGCGAAGGGGTGTTGACCAGCGACGCGCGGAAGGACGATCGCTGGGACCCCGGCGGGAGCATCGTGCAGATGGGCGTGCGGGAGGCGATTTGCGTGCCGCTGCAAGGCCGCTACGACGTCGTCGGCGCGATCTACGTCGATACGTCCACTTCGGCCCAGGAAGCGCTGAAGAGAAGCAACGCCAAGCGCTTCACCGAAGACCATCTGAAGCTGATGGTCGCCATCGGCCACCAGGCGGCCCTGGCCGTGGAAGACACCCGCTACTACTCGGCCATGGTCCAGGCCGAACGGCTGGCGGCCATCGGGCAGACGATCGCCACGCTCTCGCACCACATCAAGAACATTCTCCAGGGCATCCGCGGCGGCAGCTACCTGATCGAAATGGGCTTGAAGGAGCACGACGACGACGTGACCCGCAAGGGCTGGAACATCGTCGAGCGGAACCAGAACCGCATCTCCGCCCTGGTGATGGACATGCTCACCTTCAGCAAGGAGCGGGAGCCCGACCTGGTGCCGGCCAACATCAACCAGGTGATCTCCGAGGTGATCGAGCTGATGCAGGCCCGGGCCGCCGAGGAGCAGGTGGAGCTGTTGTGGCGGCCCGGCGAGCCGATGCCCGAGATGGTGTTCGATCCCGAGGGCATCCACCGCGCCGTGCTGAACGTGGTGACCAATGCGATCGACGCCGTGAGCGAGCGCGAGGAGTCGGAGCGGGACGCGCCGGCGCGGGTGGGAGTGGCCTCGCTGTACTTGCCCCGCAAGGCGCTCGTGCGGATCACGATCACCGACAACGGCCCTGGCATCCCCGAGGACCAGAGGGAAAATCTTTTCAGCCCCTTTGTGTCCTCCAAGAAGAGCCGCGGCACCGGCCTGGGCCTGCCGGTAAGCCAGAAAATCCTCAATGAACACGGCGGCCGGATCGAGGTCCACAGCCAGCCCGGCCACGGCAGCCGCTTCGTCCTCGAATTGCCCGCCACCCTGCCGCCGCAGGCGGGGCCAGAGACGATCGAGCAGCCGACTCCCGGCGAGCCGCGCGCGTAAGGCGCGACGGGGGCGTAAGAGGCAGGGTGGGTCGGGGTCGCGCAAACTACTGGTGGGGCCGCGCAAACCGATCAACCGTTATGCAGCGCCTGAAGGCTGGCAAGGCGAGTTGCCGCGAACGGAAGCCCACCAGAATAGCGGTTTGCTTGACCCACCTTGCTCAGCTAATCCCTAATCCCGGTCTGCCCATTGCGCCGCTACCAAACCGCGGCGCAGCGTGCTAGAATCGATGGAATGACGGTGCCCACCCTTGGCGAGCCCCTGGTTACCATCGCTACCTACAACGAGATGGAAAACCTGCCTCGTTTGGTCGAGGAGGTTTTTCAGCAGCTTCCGGGGGCGGACATTCTGGTGATCGACGACAACTCGCCCGACGGCACTGGGCAATGGTGCGACCAGCAGCGGGACCGGCGGCCGCGGCTGTTCTGCCTGCACCGCGCCGGCAAACTGGGGCTGGGCACGGCCACGATCGCCGGCATGAAATATGCCATCGAGCACGGCTATCGATACGTGTTGAACATGGACGCCGACTTCAGTCACCAGCCACAATACTTGCCAGCGATCTTGGCCGGCATGGAGCCCGCCGACGGTCCGCCGCGTGACGTAATGATCGGCTCGCGCTACGTTCCCGGCGGCGGCGTCGAGGGCTGGCCGCTGCGGCGCCAACTGATGAGCCGGGCGGTGAATCTTTACGCCCGGACGTTGCTCGGGTTAAGGCCGAAGGATTGCAGCGGGGCCTACCGCTGCTACCGCGTGGCGATGCTCTCGAAGCTCGATTTCGAGGCCATCCGCAGCCGCGGCTATTCGTTTCAGGAGGAGATCCTTTGGCGGCTCAAACGCCTCGGCGCCCGGTTTGGCGAAACCGCGATTACTTTTATCGACCGCCGGCTGGGCACCTCGAAAATCGACTCCGGCGAAGCGGCGGCCGCGGTGCGCATCATCTTCACGCTGGGAATGCGGAACTGGCTGCCGTGCGGAGGAAAGCAGTGACGCGGTTTGGCGATCCCAACGACGAGTGGATTCTGCGGAAGATGGCCGAGCAGCACGGGCTCGAATACATTGACTTAAGTGAGGTATCCCTATCGCCGTCCGTGGTAAACTTGCTGCCAGAGGCAGCCGCACGAAAATATGCCGTCATCCCGCTGGCCGAGGCAGGCGGGAAACTGACCATCGTAGTTAGTGACCCAAACGACTATGATACTTTCGACGCCTTGCGGTTCATCGCGCCAATCGCTTTTCCGAACGCCCATTGATCGTGGCCCCAGTG
>CAYYBU010000589.1:0-3089 GCA_964469945.1 uncultured Planctomycetaceae bacterium | reverse complement strand
CTGACGCTGGGCGGTTCGAGCAGCTACACGGGCAATTTGGCGGTCAGCGGCGGCAGCCTGACGCTGAGCGGCGCGAACACCTACACCGGCAGCACCACCGTCAGCGGAGGAACGCTGTACGTTGCGAACAACAGTGCCCTGGGTAACGCAAGCTCCCCTGTCGTCGTCACGGGCACCTCGGCGAACCCCGCAGACCTCCTTGCCAGCGGGGCGGTTACCATCAGCCGGCCGATCAGCGTCAACGGCAACTCGCTGCCGACGGAGTACTATTACTGGAACAATCCCTCGACGGCCGGTTCCACCAGTTACTCCACGTTGAGCACGGTCGGCGGCGCGGCCGTGGACACCACCAGCACCTTCGGCGGCACGGTCACGCTCTCTAGCGACGTGAACGTCAGCCAGGCGGCGACCTCGCGGTTCAATGCCTTGACGTTCAGCAACGCCACGGCCTTCACCTCGACCGACGGCAACTACCACACGATTTACTTCACCAACACCGGCAATGTGACGGTCAACGGCAACATCAGCGACAATTACAACCCCACCACCGGCAACGGGAGCGTGGTTACCGTGACGGTCAATGGCAACGGTGTCACCACCTTCAACAGCAGCATGAGCTATAGTGGTGATACGAACGTGTGGAAGGGACAGTTGGTGATCAACGGCGCGTACAACAGTGTCACCAACAGCAGCGGGACGGGGAACGGGGAGAACTTGAATAACGGCCCCAGCGGCTTCGTTTCCAGCGTGAATATCGGCGTCGGGCCATCTGTCATCCCGGGTGTGGGCACGTTTTACCCGCCGGGCAGCCCCAACATGGGCAGCGGCACGGCGCCTGCGAATACCACGGCTGTCTTGACCGGCAACGGCGCGATCGGCACTCCCGACAGCAGCATCAACCTCTACGACGGCGGCACGTTGGCCGGCCGCCTGACGCTCGTCGGCGGATTCACCCAGTACGGTGGAAACCAGCAGCCGGGCGGCTACGACGCGGCCACCGAGTACGCGGGCAACGCGACGCTTCTCGGCGGCACCGTGACGACGGGGGTAGGGTACAGCTATACCGGGCTCGCGAATAAGTTCGGGGCGTTCTCCGACGGTTGGTGGATCGCCACCACCAAGACCCTCAAGGTGGAGGGTGTCGAGCCGATTATCAATGAGCAGAGCGGCTATACGGTGACGCAAGGCGTCCAGCAAAGCAGCAGCTTTTCCGTGGGCGCGGCCAATAGCGGTGATATCATCTGGTTGTTCGTCAACGACTCCGACGGCAGTGGGGACCAGATTGGGACGAACACCGGGAAGATCCAGGGCGGTACGTCGGGCAGCACTCCCTATATCGACGGCCCTGGCAGCACGCAGCTCGCGCAGTACGGCCTCATCGAGGACAGTTCCGGGAACTACTGGGAGGTGTTCTACAATTCCAGCTACTATAGCCAGACGGTGGGCGCTGGCGGCTCGGACATCGCCTTGGAAGCGGTGGTGAACGGGGTTCCGGAAGCCTCGACGATGACGATGTTGGCCGGCGCGGCCTTGATGGGGCTGGGCTATGCCGGACTGCGGCGGATTCGCCGGCGGAAGGATACGGATGGCGACGACTCGGCCGGGGCGGATGAGGCCGGCGAGACGGCCGCAAGCTGACGGTACCGCCGGCAGGCGATCCAGGAAAGACGCGCCGCCGCCGGCTTCATCAGTCGGCCGGCGGGGCGACCAGGATGTGGAGCCGCCCGGGAACCACCTGCAATTCCACGGGCAGATAGCCGCCGGGATCGCCATCCAATTGATAGGGGACGCGCTCTTCGGAACGTATTCGCAGCCGCCGCGACCGCCGCGCAGCCCAAGCCGCAAGACGCTGGTGTTGTCGTAGATACGCGGCCAAGCAGAATTGTAGTCCGTGCCACAGCGACCCATCTCGAAACGAGCAGACGTCGAAGAGTCCGTCCGCGCCATTCGCATCCGGCGCCAGACTTAAGCCCCCGCCGTAACAGGGGAGGTTGAACACGAGCGCCCAGCGGACGGGCGATAGGGACGCTGTAACTCGGCCGGTCTCGTCGTCAAGGAAATCGAGGCAAATCTCCGGAAACGAGTAGTCCCCCATGGATTGGAGAATCGGCCGCAGGTAGCTCAGCCGGCGAATATGCGCAGGACGATGCTGGTGCAGTCGCTCGACGACTCGGGCATCGAAGCCACAACCGGCCATCAACAGAAAGAGCCGCCCGTGCGCGGAACCGGCATCCAGTTGCCGCACCATACCGCCGCAGATGATGCGGCCGAGCGTCTCCGGGGATCGATCGATCTTCAAGTAGCGGGCCAAGTGATTCTCGGTGCCGATGGGAAACAGGGCCAGCGGCACGCCCGGCGTGGTGCGATTTGCCAACTCGGCCGCAGTTCCGTCTCCGCCCGCCGCCACCAGTGCGCGGAGCGCCCCTTGGGTGTGCCAGTGATTGGCGCGTGCCGCGGCTTCCGCGAGGTCGGCGGAAACCTCCACCCGTTGCCCGCGCGCGGTCAACCACGACGCCAGACGATCGATCGATTCTTGCGCGGATCGTGCTCCCGCACGCGGATTGACCAGGATCACCACCCGGTCGGTTTCCGGCGATAAGCGATAATCGGTCAACGGTGCACAGCCCCCGCTATGAAGCCCCGGCTGTTGGTCCCGTGTATCGCCGGCGGCCAAGCCGCCTGCCGATCAGGGATTCGGCCGCACATGCAGTGCATCGCGGCGAGATGCGTCGCCGCGATGCACCGTGTGCGAGTGTACCGCTTACACGCCTATTCGTCTACGGGCTTCTTCTCGGCGGGTTTTTTCCCGGCGGGCTTATTCGACGGGGATTTCTTGTCGACCTTGGGGTCAGGCTTCGACGCGGGCGGCGTGTCGGCGGTCTTCGTTACCGGCGGGGCCTGCCAATTTTTGTCGCTTTCCTTCTTGTCCTTGCCGAGCTTTTCCGCGGACGTTTTGATCAACGCGTTGGCCCGCTCCAGCGCGTTCTGCTGCGAGACGGCACTGTCGACCGGCGGCTGCTGGGCGACCTTGGCGGCGGCCGCTTTGTCCTCGGCCAAGAGCCGATCGGCCTCCACATTTCCCGCTGCCG
>CAYYBU010000588.1:0-3102 GCA_964469945.1 uncultured Planctomycetaceae bacterium | reverse complement strand
GGGCATCGCGGATTCGGCGCACTTCATCGACAATAGGGTCGTTCATGTCTTGGGCTCCAAGAGTTCCTCATCCCCATTAGGGATACCGGGTGGGAAACGACGAGGCAAGCTTGTAGCGGGCACCGCGGTTTCGGGATATTGATATTGCTGTGTACCCAACCGATAATAGCACACCGCGTCAGAACCACCCGAAATGATGGTTGTCCCGAGCGCTCGCGGCCCTGCCTCTGGAACCGGTCAGTTTTTTGGGAAGCAGGAAATGATTACGACTGCGTCCATGTGCGATTTCCTTGCTCGTTATCGCGAGTTCACCGAGGGCGCCAGCACACGTCGCTTGGAGGGAGTCAGGGGCTTCCTTGAGTCGGCGCACGATTCGATGAGCGCTCTCCTGGAGGAGATTCGCTGCGAGGATGCGCGGGAGGCCCCACGGTTCAACATCTTCCGCGCCCTCGACATCGAGCGCAAGGAAGCGGTTCTTCATACGCGACTGCTTCGCCATCTGCTTGATCCCACGGCGGCGCACGCACAAGGGAACCTGTTCTTGCGTTGTTTCTTTGACATGATGGCCGGCGCTCATCCCGCGAGATTCACGAAGCCGCCAGAACCGCTCGAAGACGGCCGCTGGGTAGTGTGTAAGGAACTCGCCATTGGGGACGAGGGCCGGCTCGATCTGCTTATTGAGAACTCCCTGCAGAAGTACGCCGTTGTTGTCGAGAACAAGGTCGATGCCAGCGAAGGGGATGCGCAGCTTGACCGCTATGCGGACTGGGTGAACGAGCGGCGACGTGGTTACGAGGCAAGTCTCGTTTTCCTCACGCCCAGTGGACGAGCCCCCATTTCGGCGTTGAGATCGAGCGACCGCTGGATTCGCCTTTCGTACAGGAGGCATATAGCCACGTTTCTCGGCGATGCCTTGAAGCAATTGGAAGCAGCACAGCCTGTGAGGGAGGTTGTCCGACAATACCTTTTGGTTATAAAGAGCCTATCGGAGGTTGATGACGATGAAAGCTGAGGAAGAGATGCTGGGGTTCCTGACCCGCAAAGACAATCGTTCCCACGTGATAGAAATCTTGCGGCGGGGTGGCGCGATCGAAAAGCATACCTTGATGCAATTCTGGAATGATTTGGAGCGCCGCGTGAAAGAAGATACGTCCGCGCCGATTTCGTCGGATGGTCCAATGAACCTGATACTTATTGCCGACGAGGACCCGTGGGATTACGAGCTTGACTACATTTACCACAAGCTGGCGAAAACCGACAGGGAGCGCCTCGATTATTCCATCTTTTTCTTTCGAGGCCGCGCCACTGTTGAACTCTGTTACGGTGTTTCGTGGCAGAATTATTTCAAAGACGTCCCGCCGAAATTGAAGAGGCTGGCCGCCGTGCTCGAACTGGGGGAAAAGCTCGAGAAAATGGGTTTTAATAAACCCAGGAACGGATGCCCGCTAGCCGGTTGGCTTCCAATATACGATGGCAACAGGCACGACTTCTTGGCGCGCGTCGCCAGCGGCGACGCCGAGCCAATGCTGCAGGAGGCCAGCGCGAACTTCTGCGCACTTGTCAAGAGGACCCGCAATCTAGTGATCTCTGCGAACCAGGAGATAGCCGCGGCGATTCGCAAATGACTTTGAGGGGCGTCCCGGCGGGCTAGGCGGCCTGCATCGATGCCCTTTCCGTCCCCATGCGTCAATAGAGTTCGTACATGTGCTCGCCGCCGTGCGCGGGGTTGCCGATCAGGGCGTGGCTGCGCATGTCGATCACCAGGTCGAGATGCTCCAGCGGTATCTGGCCGATGAGGACGGGCACGCTGTCGGGCACTTCCAACACGTCCATCGTGCAGGAGCGGCCCTGGATGGTCAGCCGCACGGCCTCGTAGACATCCGCCTCGGCTGGCCCCACGCTGCTGTTGACCCGCTTGGTGGAAGTCTTGCTCAGGCCCAATTGCCGGATCAGACGGGTCGGCAAGGAAATCAAGGTTGCGCCGGTATCCACGAGGGCATCGGGGACTGAAACACGTCGAGCCCTTTCTGGCGGAAGTAGCCCGCGCTGGCAATCCCACTTGTCCATGAGATTCTCGATCGTCGCCTCGGTGAGGACTCGGCCCATGCTTTCCGTCTCCATGGCAGGATATCCTGAAAGGGTGAACAGGTTCAGGTGACTATGACATTATAGCGGGCAAAGCGGCTGCTGGAAAACTGGGGCACCGCTTCGCTATGCCCCAGCCACCCTTCGCGGCGACATTGAAGCCTGAATCGCCCGCGAGGGGGCCCCGCTCTACGCCCCTCGCTTGCGATTCAGGCTTCTAGGGAGCGCGGAAAAAGGGGACAGGCACCGTGGCGACAACGTTGTGCGTAGTGCCACGCCGCCGCGTGCCACGGAGCCAGTCCCCATTTTCCGCGAACCTGGCGCCATCGTATCATATCGCCCCGATATTCGTCTGCGGCACCGTCGTCGCCGTCGTTGGCCCGGCCTCGTTCTGTTCGGCGAACCGTTGAATGACGAAGTAGAACACCGGCGTGAGGAAGATGCCGAAGAACGTCACGCCCAACATGCCGCTGAAGACGGCCGCGCCCAGCGCCCTGCGCATTTCCGCGCCGGCGCCCTGGGCGATGACCAGCGGCACCACGCCGAGAATGAAAGCGAAAGAGGTCATCAAGATGGGCCGCAGACGCAAGCGGCACGCCTCCAAAGTGGCCTGGCGGCGCGGCACGCCGCGTTCCTGCTGTTGCTTGGCGAACTCGACAATGAGAATGGCATTCTTGCTGGCCAGGCCGACCAGAACCACGAAACCGATCTGCGTGAAAATGTTGATCTCCATGCCGGCCGCCTGCAAACCGACGACCGAGCAGAACAAGCACATCGGCACGACGAGAATGACGGCCAGCGGCAGCCGCCAACTTTCGTACTGAGCCGCCAACACCAGGAACACGAAGAGAACCGCCAGGAAGAAGAAGTACATGGCCGAGTTTCCGGCTTGGAGCTGTAAGAACGCCAGGTCGGTCCACTCCGTCGCCATCGATCGCGGCAGTTCCTTATCGGCGATCTGCTGCATCAAGGAAACCGCCTGGCCGGAACTCGTGCCGGGCGCCGCGTCCGCGTTGA
>CAYYBU010000587.1:0-3103 GCA_964469945.1 uncultured Planctomycetaceae bacterium | reverse complement strand
GAGTCTGCCGAGGCTTGCGGGGAAGAAGGGGACAGGTCCATGTTTTCGGACTGCGTCATCCCAGCAAATCACGCTCGGTGGCCGAAAAATGGACCAGTCCCCGCCCGCCCTGTGAACGGTTACCTCTTGCCTTGACAGCCGGCCATCGTCATTCCCAGCCGTACTCGACGGCATCCTTCAGATGCTTCGACGGCACCAGTTTGATCAGATGCCGGACCGTGTCGCACTTGAAGACCGTCTCCGCCTTGGTGACGGGATCGATTTTCGTCCGCACCTCCGTGACCGGCTTGCGGACCACGCGGAGCATGAAGAGACCCGGCACGGTGAACTCGCCGGGCGCCTGTTCCAGGTTCTTCTGGATCAGGCCGGCAAGTTCCTTCACCACGCCGGCGACCTGCGGTTTGCTCAGTCCGGTCGCTTGGGCCAGAGCAGCCACGATTTCCGACCGATCCAGGGGTTTCTTGAATACCGTACCGGCCTTTTTCATGGGATCTCCTTGGTCGACGAACCACGACCGGGCCTCTTGGACGCCGTTGGGTCGCCGAAATTCAGCGTGTCATGGGACGGATGAAGCCGCCGCATTAGGTGAGCGGAGCCGGTCAGGAAGGGCTGGGTTGAGAAGGTGCATGAGACCCAGCAGTGTGCTGAATGGCAGGCGTGCTCCTAAGCAATCTATTCTAACAGGGCTGCTTCGGATGTCAATCGGGGCCAGCTTGGCGGCGCCTTGCCGACAAAAAGGAACGCCACGCTGGGCGCGCCTCACAGCGAGCAACATGCCCTCGACCTCATCGAGACGGTTTTGCCGCGGCCGGCGGAAAGAGCTGGAACTCTTCGATCGTCGGCACCTCGCTGGCCTTGAGAATATCGAGGCGGAACCGCCGGGCGGTAACCGGCGTGAAGTCCAGCGTCTTCTCGCCGGCGATCGTGGTGCCGGTGACCAGCGGCTTCCACGCCTCGCCGTCCTGATATTCGACGGCGAACTGTTGTGTCCGCGGGAAGGCCAACTCCATGATGACCGCGCGTCCGACGCTGACCGGCGCGCCCAGATCGACCTCCAACCAACCGCTCCGCGCGTCGGGCGCGGCGCCCCAACGGCTGACCTCGTCGCCATCGAAGGCCTTGCCGGCTTCGAAGCCCGGGCCCCAGATGCTCGATGCCCTGGCCGCCTTGCCTTCCGAGAGGGCGGTCCCGGCCGGTGGCGGCGCCTGTTCGATCATCCGGCCGACCTCACGCAGCGTTTCGACGTCGATCTTCCGCAGCCGGCCTCGGTAGTCGGGGCCAACGTCCAGCGAGAAGATATTGCCGTACTTCACCGCGCCGCGGTAGTCCCGATACAAGTCCTTGGCGGAGCGGCACAGGCCGTCGTGCTTGGGCAGCGAGTAGAACCACATCGCCCCGCCTTCATGGCCGGGCAGGATCGGGTAGGTGAACTCGCCGACAGGGAAATCCTTGACCGGGCCCGGCCGCGCCATCTCGCCGGCGCGCAGATCGCCGGCCCCGCCGCCATTGAAGCCGACGAAACAGCCGGGCTGAAACCGCTTGACCCAGGCCGTGGTCTCCTTGCGGTCCAGCCCGCCGTTGCCCTGCGCACAATCCATCCAGAAAAACTCGATCGGGCCGTATTGGGTCGTGAGCTCCTTGAGCTGGGCCTTCTGCATTTCCGGCGTGTAACCGCCCGGATGATAGTCCTTGTTGTCGACGAATTCGCCCAGCGAGAAGTACAAGGCCAGGTGAATGCCATATTTGTCGCAACTCTTGCGCAACTCGGCCAACACATCGCGGCCCAGTGGGGCGCGGGTCACCTTGCGGTTGGTGGCCTTGGTGTCCCAGAGGCAGAAGCCGTCGTGGTGCTTGGTGAGAAAAAGGATGTAGCCCATGCCCGCTTCCTTGGCGGTGCGGGCCCATTGGTCGGTGTCGCAGTCGGTGGCGCGGAAAAGTTTGATGTCTTTCACGCCGGGGGTCCATTCCTGGCCGGAAAACGTGCTGAACGACCAGCAGACGAACATGCCCCAGCGGAGGCTCTTCAGCTCGGCCGCCCGCTTTTGCACGTCGGTCGCACGGGCGGCCCAAAGCGTGCTACTGAAAACCGCGGCCAGGCACGCCGCCATCGCGATGATACGTTTCATAGTCGGTGCTCCTCAAAATTCTCGTTGTTGATGAAACAGGAAAGTCACGTTGCGTACTGCTGGGCCACTTCCTGGGCGATGCGCGCCCATTCCCACAGCCGCTGCGGCTGGTAGCGGACCGTGGAGACGTCCTTCATGATGAGCTCGACGTGGCCGCCGCGGGCGGCGTCGAGAAAATCGCAAAGGTCCCGCCGCGCCCGCTCGGGATGCCACCGATCCTCGGCCAGAATCGCGGGGTTCGGTTTGCGGCTCATCACGTAGTCGCCGCCGATCTTCGCCACCACGCTGGGCGTGTTGCACCACGGGCTGACGGAAATCTTCCGCAGATTGGGGATCCGCCGCAGAATCTCGATCTTGCGGTCCAGCGGCTCGCAGCAGCCGTAGTAGGTCAGGCCCCAGCGCGAAAGCCAGCGCAGGTCGTGTTTCAGGGCGAACTCCCAGTGCATTTGCGGCGAGACCGCGGAGAAAATCTGGGCGTTCGAACAGCCCCACATGTTGCGCGGCCCGACGCCCGCCGGATCGAACAGGTCGCCCGGCAGTTGGTTCGTATAACCGTAGCCGCCCGATCCGATCCGCGTGTTGTCGCAGTCGAGCGACAAGACGTTGAGCGTCTCGAACTGGTCGAGTTCGGTCATCCAGGCATCGATCATGCGCTGCACGCCCGCGTGGACCAGTTCGGGCCGATCGACCAGGTCGATCATCGCCTCCTGAATGCCCCACCAGCGAATGAGATAGTCCCAGGGGGTGAACCAGATGTGCGTCTGGCCCATTTTCCGCACCGGCAAAATGCCGTCGTAGACGCGGCACATGGCCTCGTGGCGGCAGTAGGTGGCCGCTTCGTTATGGGTGACCACGGGCATGTGGATCTTTTCCAGGTCGGCGAAGTCGCGGATCTGGATCTTGAAGTGCCGCGAAACGACGTCGCTAGCCGCGTCAGTCTGCACTACGTCCACGTCCTCCATGATGCCGAAGTCGGT
>CAYYBU010000586.1:0-3106 GCA_964469945.1 uncultured Planctomycetaceae bacterium | reverse complement strand
TGGTGAAGGACATCCGCCGTCGCCTGTCGCATCCCAACTTGCTGGTCGAGGTCGCGGCTGGCCTGGCGGGGGCGGGCATCGCCGGTCCCTTCCACGAGACCGCGCCGATTCAGGACAACATTAGCGATACTGCCTATCAGGGCAGCAGCACGACCACTGGCCAGGTCACCGTCGAGTTGGTCCCCGCGGAGCACGTCGCCGAAATGGACATCGTCTATCACGGCACCACGCGGGCGGACACGGTCGGCTATAATTCGGCCGCCACCATTCGCAGTTCGGCGAACACCACGCTCGACGCGCGCAAGCGGCTGACCCTCGATGAGCACGGCATGCACACCGCGCCGCTGGTTCCCAGAGCGGTGACCAATAGCACCATCGAAGGCGTGCAATCGGCCTACCGGTCGCGGCGCGGCCAGGACGAAACCCAGTCCCGAGTCTACCAGGAAAAATCGTCCACCGAGCAGATTACCGCCCGCCGCGTGGAACAGACCGTCCAGCGCCGCATGGACCATGAGATCGATGCGACCGTTGCGGGCGTGGGCCGCGGGCTATCGGACGAGCGCCGCCGCCTGTGGGACCAATGGCTGGCGACGACGGAACTGCACTTCGCCACCAGCGCCGAGAAGTTGTTCCTGCGCGGCCTGCAAAGCGGCGGCGACAGCCTCGGCGCGCCGGGCCCGGCCCCCGACGCTGCCGCGCCGGGCGAGTTGGCCGTGCGGATCCACGAATCGGCGGTGGTCAACACGGCGCTGGCCATGCTGGCCGGACGCACCTTGGAGGAAGCCAACGTGCAGGCCGCGCTGAGCAGCGCGCTGGGCATGCCGGCCCCGCCGCCGGACGCCGACGAGCCCGAGCAGCGGTGGACCATCACCTTGGCTCGCCAAACGCCCGTGACGGTCGAATTCGGCAAGAATGCCGTGACCATGCTGGTGCGGGCGGAAAAGTTCACCCGCGGGGCCGAGGAATATCCGGGCATGGATGTTTCGCTGGTCTATCAATTGGGTACGGTAGGGGGCGATTTGGCGGCCACGCTGGGCGACCGTCCGCAGATCTTTCCGCCCGGCTTCGGTCCCCGTGCCGGCAAACGTCTTTCCGTGCGTCAGCAAGTGTTGCGGACCATGCTGGAACGGCGGCTGGACAAGATGTTTCCCAAGCAGTGGACGCCCGGGCCCGTGTCGCTGCCCGCCGCCTGGGCGAAGGCCGGCCCGTTGCAACTGGCGCAATGGCGGGCGGACGGCGGTTGGCTGGTGCTTTGCTGGCGCCGTGCTCCCGCGGCGGGAAAATAGCCGGCCGGCATTTACATTTCCCCCCGCACATTGTATCAATGATGCGCCCGTAACCGTTCACAGGGCGGGCGGGGACTGGTCCATTTTTCGGCCCCTGAGCGTGATTTGCAGGGATGACGTGGTCTGAAAACATGGACCTGTCCCCTTACTTCCCCTGGAGCTCGACCGATGACCGACGATCAAACAACCCATCCCGCGCCGCGTTGGCAGCCCTTGCGGGCCATCGACCGCCGCGTGGCCGGCGTGCTGGCCGAGAAGGCCAAGACCACCCCGGACGGCTATCCCATGTCGCTGAACGCCATCTGCAACGGCTGCAATCAGAAGAGCAATCGCGATCCGCTCATGCAGCTTGAAGCCGAGGACGTGCAAGAGTCGCTCGATCGACTCCGCGAGATGGGGGCCGTAGCCATGGTCGAGGGATACGGCCGCGTCACCAAGTTTCGGCACTATCTCTACGAGTGGTTGGGGGTGGAGAAGGTCGAGTTGTCGGTGATGACCGAACTCCTGCTGCGGGGGGCCCAGACCGAAGGAGACCTACGCGGCCGCGCCTCGCGGATGGATCCGATTGCCGACCTGGCTGCCCTGCGCGTGGTGCTGGCGTCGCTGAAGGCCAAGGGGCTGGTGCTCGCACTGACGCCCGAAGGACGCGGCCACGTGATCACCCATGCGCTGTATGCGCCGCGCGAGTTGGAACATCTCAAGGCCCAGTATGGGCAGGGGCGGGCCGCGGTCTACGCCAGCGAGGGGGAGTCGCCGGCCATAGCCGGTCCCGCTCATCCCGTAACGCCGCATCCGGCGGCGGCGGCGCCCGGCCCGGTGGCGGCGGAGCCGTTGCGTCGCGAGTTGGAAGAGTTGCGCGCCCAGATCGCCCATTTGCGCAGCGAGATGCAGGAATTGTCCACGGAGCAACAGCGCATCAACGACGAACTGCGTAGTTTGAGGGACGCCTTGGGCGGGTAAAAGCCTTCCCTTTGCCGCGACGCTCCCTATAATTCCTTTGTAGCAGTCTAGGTTCGTCTCTTCGGACAACCTCTCTCTTCTTTTGGAGGTGGATGATGAAGATGCAAATCCATGACGAGCCGCGGATCGTGGCGGCGGCCGAGCGGCAGATGCGGGCCTGGGCGCGTAGCGAGGAGATAGCGGCCTACGGGTTGGAGGAGGCCGTGTGGCGGCGGCTGACGCAATGCGGCCGGACGTATATCGCCATGACGAGGGAATCGGGAACCAATGCCCCCGAGATCGCCCGGCTCTGCGGGCAAAAACTGGGTTGGGAAATCCTCGACAAGACGCTCCTGGATCGTGTCGCCGAGCGGCTGCGCGAGCCGCGCACGATGTTGGACGCCGTCGACGAAACCCGCAGCAGTTGGATCTACGACGTGCTGGGCACCTGGTTGGACGATCAACTCGTGACCCACGACAAGTACGTGGCCTATTTGGGGCGCGTCATCCGCGCGGCCGGGCGCCACGGCAAGGTGGTGTTCGTGGGCCGCGGCGCACAATTCCTCCTGCCCAGGGAAAAGGGGCTGACTGTGCGGCTGGTGGCCTCGGAAAAATACCGCATCCAAACGATCATGGAACGCGAGTCTTTCGGTGAAGCTGAAGCCCGCCGCTTCATGATCAAGACCGACGGCGGTCGCCAAGCGTTCGTCGCACAGTTCTTCCGTCGCGACGTCACCGATCCGCACCTGTACGACCTGGTCCTCAACGTGGAACGCCTGGGAGCGGCGGCCGTGGTCGACCAGATTGTCGTGGCGCTGTGCCGGTGAGGACCCGCGTCAGAATAAGTTGAGCAAATATGGGAAGGCAAACAAGCGCAGCGC
>CAYYBU010000585.1:0-3109 GCA_964469945.1 uncultured Planctomycetaceae bacterium | reverse complement strand
TCTACGCCACATTGCCGGTCGGCGGCAGAGTATGGCGATCATCCGAGTTACCGTGAGAAGACTATCATGTACCACCTCCCGTCGCTTCCGAACAACTTTCGTTGCACATCGCTGCTGACGGCGGTGGTTGCGGTCGTCTTGGCTGGGGCCCTCAGCGCCGCACAGGCTGCGTCGCCGGAGGCCAAGAAGCTCTCGCTCTGGTCCGGCCAGGCGCCCGTGGGCGAGGGAAAGTTCGAGACGGCCAACACGACGATCACCGTCTATCCGGCCCCCGGGAAGACGGATACGGCGGCCGTGGTCATCTGCCCGGGCGGCGGTTACGCGGGGCTGGCAGTCGTCCCGGAGGGGCACGGCATCGCGCGGTGGCTGAACCGGCACGGGATCGCCGGGATCGTGCTGGAATACCGAATGCCCCAGGCCAGATCGCTCGTGCCGCTGCTGGACGCGCAACGGGCCATCCGCACCGTTCGCTACAACGCCAAAGCGTGGGGCATCGACCCGGGCCGCGTCGGCATCATGGGCTTCTCGGCGGGCGGGCACCTGGCCTCCACGGCGGCCACGCATTTCGATGGCGGCGATCCGAAAGCGGCCGACCCCATCGAACGGCTGAGTTGCCGCCCCGATTTTGCCATTCTGATCTATCCGGTCATCACGATGGGCGTGAAGACTCATGGCGGCTCGAAGGCCAACCTGCTCGGCCGCGATCCCAAGCCGGAAATGGTCGAGCGGTTCTCCAATGAGAAGCAAGTCACCGACAAGACGCCGCCGATGTTTCTGGCCCACGCCCAGGACGACAAGGTGGTCGTGCCCGACAATAGCCAGATGATGTACGACGCGCTGCGGGCGCACGGCGTGGCCGCGGAATACCTGATGCTGTCCCGCGGCGGTCATGGGCTGAACGGCTACAAGGGCCCGATGTGGGACGCCTGGCAGTCCAAGTCGCTGGCGTGGCTGGCGAAACAGACGATCCTGCCGGCGGGCAAGTAGGAGACGAACGATCCCGATGAGCTACCAGGCGGTCTTGTTCGATCTCGACGGCACCTTGCTCGATACGTTGACGGATCTTGCCGACGCCACGAATTGCGCCCTGCGGAGTCTTGGTTTTCCCGAGCACCCGCGCGAGTGTTTCCGGTATTTCATCGGTGACGGCGTCGAACAGTTGATCCGGCGCGTGCTGCCCGAAGACCGCTGCGATGCGGCGACCTTGGCGGCGTGTGCGGACTTGATGCGAAAGGAATATGGCGAGCGCTGGGCGGCGACGACGCGTCCCTACGAAGAGATTGCTGAACTGCTGGACGCGCTGGCCGCGCGCGGCGTCCCCATGGCCGTCTTCTCGAACAAGCCCGACGAATTCACCAGGCTCTGCGTGGCGCAACTGCTTCCGCAGTGGAAGTTTGCCGTGGTGCTGGGGGCCGGAACCACGCTGCCGCGGAAGCCCGACCCAGCCGGCGCCAGGGAGATCGCGCGTCGGTTGGGTGTCGCGCCGGGCGAGGTTCTCTATTTGGGAGATACCAATACCGACATGCAAACGGCCGTCGCCGCTGGAATGTTCCCCGTCGGCGCGCTGTGGGGCTTCCGCACGGCCGACGAGCTGACCGGCAGCGGCGCGCGGGCGCTGCTACAACGGCCATGGGAGCTTCTGGACATTCTCGACAAGGGCGGGCAAGCCCAAAAGGCCACCGCAGAAAAGGCTGGATAACGCATGGGATTTTTATCGGGACCGATCACGTTCGAGTGTTTTCGCATCAACGGCGCGCCGCCGGACCATTTCGGGACGCAGCACGTCGAGATCCTGAAACGCTTCGCCATCAGCCAGACGGAAACCTCTTCCCTGGATCAGGCGGCCGTGGGTTTCCTGGCCGGCGGTCACCTGCTGGATCTGGATTTCGACCTGGAAAAGAACGTCATCGGCGATGCACTGCACTGTGGGGTGCGGATCGACAGCAATCCGATTCCCGCCGCCGTGCGCAAGGCGTGGCTACAAATGGAACTGGCGGCCCTGGGGGCCGACAACCCCGGCGGCAAGCCCACCAAGGCGCAGCGTCAGGAGGCCAAAGACGCCGTCGCCGCGCGTTGCGAAGAAGAAGCCCAAAGCGGCCGCTTCCGCCGCATGCAGCAGTTCCCTGTGCTGTGGGACGCCCGCAACGGCCTGCTGTGCTTCGGCGGTTCCAGCCCCACGGCCAGCGACCTCTGCTGCGACCTGTTCATCCGGGCGTTCGATTTGGAACTAGAGCGGCTCACCGCCGGCCGCCGCGCCCAGGAATGGGCCGCTGCCGCAAAGCGGCGCAAGGCCCTGGAAGAGGTGGTTCCTTCGGCGTTTCGCGGACCGGCCGCGACGGCCGACATTGCCTGGCACAACCACGAGGCGGGAAACTTCGATTTCCTCGGCAATGAGTTTCTCATGTGGCTCTGGTGGTACTGGGAGACGGAGTCCGACACCCTGACGCTGGCCGACGATTCCGAGGTCACGGGGATGCTCGCCCGCACGCTCAGCTTGCAGTGTCCCCGGGACGAGTCGGGCAAGGAAACGATCACGGCCGAGGCGCCCGTGCGGTTGCCCGAAGCGGCACAGGCCATCCGTTCGGGCAAGCTTCCGCGCAAGTCGGGCCTGACGCTGGTGCGACACGGCGCGCAGTACGACCTGGTCCTCCAGGCCGAGACCTTCGCCATCAGCGGGGCCAAGATCCAGGCCGCGGAGAATGAGGAGACTGCCGATGGGCGCGGCATCATCGAGGACCGGATCGAGAGTTTTCGCGGCCTGCAGGAGACCCTCGACTTGCTCTACGGCGCTTTCTGCGAGCGGCGAATCGGCAAGAGCTGGCCCGGCGAGTTGGAAAAGATGCGCCGCTGGTTGAAGAGCGACGCAACCAAGACGCGCAGGCCGGCAGGGTAGCCAGCCAAATGGCGTTGCACGATTCCCGGAGGAATTGCTGTAGGGAACGCCCTCTGTGGCGTTCCGCCTCACCGATACGCAGGGTGCCACTGCTGGCTTGTCCAGCAGTGCCGAACCGCTACGGTGAAAAACACTGCGGGACAAACCAGCAGTGGCACCTGTTAGGATCGGCCGAATAATAACTTCCGGACTTGGGCGGAAGGACCGGTCCCCCGT
>CAYYBU010000584.1:0-3113 GCA_964469945.1 uncultured Planctomycetaceae bacterium | reverse complement strand
ACCTGTCGTCATCTTGGAGCACGGCCGTCGCGGTCGTGCTGGTGAGCATGGCCGGACAATGTCTGGGTACTGCGGGAGACTTGACCTCATGGCAATGAATCCCGCCCGCATCATGATTGTCGGTTGTGGCCCCGGATCGCCCGCGTATTTAACCGAGGCGGCTCGGCAGGCGGTCGCCCGGGCCGAGGTCCTCGTGGGCAGTCGGCGACTGCTGGCACTGTTCGACGCCGCTGGCGGCGAGCGAATCCCGGTCGAGGGCCACATCGCCGCCCTGCCGGCCAAGATCGCTGAGTGCCGGGCCGCCGGGCGACTAATCGTCGTCCTGGTCAGCGGCGATCCGGGCCTGTATAGTTTGGCCCAGATAATCGTGGAACATTTCGGCCGCGGCGCGTGCGAGATCGTCCCGGCAGTCAGCTCGGTCCAGGTGGCCTTCGCTCGGCTCGGTTTGGATTGGAACGATGCGCGGATCCTCAGTGCCCACGGCCGCACGCCCTCGATCCCGCTCGCAGACCTTGCGGGCTGCGACAAGCTGGCCATTTTCGGCGGCGCGGCCGACGCCCTGGAGTGGACGGCCCGGGCGGCCGACGCCCCGGCGGCGAGCCACGAGGTTTATTTGTGCGAGAACTTGACGCTCGACAACGAACGGGTCCGGCTCCTGACGCCGCCGCAACTGGCGGCGGTGGATGCCTCCTCGCTGTCGCTGGTCCTTCTGATTCGGAGGTCGCTGCTGGCATGAATGGAACGCTCTATGGCTTGGGCATTGGGCCGGGCGATCCGGAATGGATCACCGTCAAGGCCGCCCGGATCTTGGCAGCGTGCCGGCACGTCTACGTGCCGCGTTCGCGACTGGCGGCCGACAGCGTGGCCCTGGAGATCGCCCAGCGCTACCTGCGCGCGGATGCGATCGTCCACGAGTTGACCTTTCCCATGACGGCCGACCAGGAGTCGCTGCGACAAAGTTGGCGGCAGGCGGCCCGGGATGTCTACCAGACGCTGGCCGCGGGCGAGGACTGCTGCTTCCTCACGCTGGGCGACCCGCTGCTCTATTCCACCTACATCTATCTGGTGCGCGAGTTGCGGGCGCTGGCGGCCGACGTGGCGATCGTCACCGTACCCGGCGTGACGGCCCTCAGCGCGGCGGCAGCGCTGACCAGCTTTCCCATCGGGCAAGGCAAGCAACTGGTCACGATCGTGCCGGCGTCCGACGATTTCTCGCAGCTCGCCCGGGCGCTCGATGGCGGCGGCACCGTGGTGCTGATGAAAGTCGGGCGGCACTTGCCCCAAGTTCTGGACGAATTGGAGCGTCGCGGCCTGACCGATCGCGCCGTGTTCGTAGCCCATGCGGGCATGCCGCAACAACGAATCGAAACGGACGTGCGGCGGTTGCGCGGCGCGCCGGAAGAAACCGGTTACCTGTCCATCATGCTCATTCAGACCGAGCGGGAGTCGCGACCATGAAGGTGTACTTCGTTGGCGCCGGACCGGGCGATCCCGAACTGCTGACGGTTAAGGCTCAGCGATTGCTGCGCGAGACGCGATGTTGCATCTACGCCGGCTCGCTGGTCGCGCCGGAACTGATTGCCTTGCTGCCACCGCGGGCCGAGCGTCACAATTCGGCCGGCATGACGCTGGAACAGATCATCGCGGTGTGTGCGGCGGCCCACGGCCAGGGCCTCGACGTGGTGCGGCTGCATACCGGCGAGCCGGCCATTTACGGCGCTATCGGCGAGCAGATGGACGCCCTGGACCGGCTGGGGATCGCGTATGAGGTGGTGCCCGGCATCAGCTCGTTTCAGGCGGCCGCAGCGGCCTTGAAGGTCGAGTTGACCGCCCCCGAGATCGCGCAGACGATCATTCTCACGCGGACCCCGGGGCGGACGCCCATGCCGGCGGCCGAGGATCTCGCCCGGCTTGCCCAATCGCGGGCCACATTGTGTATCTTTCTTTCCACGGAAAAGATCGCCCAGGTGACGGAAACCCTGGCCGAGTCCTATGGGCCCGAGTGTCCGGCGGCCCTGGTGTATCATGCTTCCTGGCCGGATGAAAAGGTCGTTCGCGGCACGCTGGCCGACATTGCCGGCCGGATTGTGGCCGCGGAAATCACCAAAACGGCCGTCTTCCTGGTCGGCTATGCCTTGGCGCGGCCTTTGCCGCACGCTTCCAAGCTGTACGATAAGATGTTCGGCCATGGCCACCGGCAGGGAGACAAGCCGTGAAAGTCGCGCTGATCAGTCTCAGCAATGCAGGGGCGCGAATCGCCGCCCGCTTGGCGTGCGCTCAAGAGGGGGACAGTCCCATTTTCGGCGTCTCCTGCGGAGACGATGAACGAAAATCGGGACAGTCCCCGGGCCTATCCGCGCCCGATCGCCGACAAAGCTGCGCCGTCTTCCTGCACAGCAGTGTGACCGAGTTGCCGCAAGCAGAGCGATTCGAGCACATCGCCGATCTGACCGCGGAACTCTTTGCACACTTCCAGGGGCTCGTCTACATCGCGCCGGCCGGGCTGGTCGTGCGTGCCGTGGCCCCGTGCTTGAAACACAAGACCACCGATCCCGGAATCGTCGTGGTCGACGTCGGCGGACGCTGGGCCGTCAGCCTCGTGGGCGGCCACGAGGGGGGCGCGAACCGACTGGCGCTGGCCGTAGCCAATATTCTCGGCGCCGAACCAGTGATCACCACCACCACCGAAGCGGCCAAGGACCTGATCGTGGGCGTCGGCTGCCGGCGCGGAACGGCCGCGGAGACCATCTTGGCCGCCATCCACGCCGCGCTGGCCACGGCCGGTTGTCAACTGGCGCAGGTGCGTCTGTTGGCATCCGCCGATCTGAAGGCCGACGAAGCGGGACTGTTGCAAGCGGCCACGCAACTGGGCGTGCCGCTGCGGCTGATTGCCGCCGATGAAATCGCCTCGACGATCCGCGTCTTCGAGGCTTCGCCCCTGGTGCAGGAAAAAGTCAATCTGCCCGCCGTAGCCGAACCGGCAGCCCTCTTGGCAGGAAGGAGAACGCGATTAATACTACCGAAAACCAAAGTCAACGGCGTGACCGTGGCGATCGCCCGGGAAAACTGTATGCCGTCGGCATAGGGCCCGGCGGCCAACAGCACCGCACTTA
>CAYYBU010000583.1:0-3119 GCA_964469945.1 uncultured Planctomycetaceae bacterium | reverse complement strand
GCGGATGACGCCCGAGCAAGCCGCCGCCTTGTCGGCCAAGTTTCCCGCGGCACGCTACAACGCCGTCGCCCGGGTCTTCCGCATCCCGCCAGCCGGCCTTCAGGCCGCACATGACGAACACGGCCAGCCTATGGAGCAAGGCGAGCAAGCCGAGCACGACACGGCCGATGGTCAGACCTCGGCCGCGGGCCGCGTGGCCATCGTCACCGCCGGCACCAGCGACCTGCCGGTGGCCGAAGAAGCCCGCGAAACGGCCCTCTGGACCGGCGCCGCGGTCACGACCATTCGCGACGTGGGCGTGGCCGGACCACATCGGCTCACGGCCAACCTGCCGATGCTGCAAGATGCCGACGCGATCGTCGTGGTGGCCGGCATGGAAGGGGCGCTGCCCAGTGTCGTCGGCGGATACGTGTCGTGTCCGGTCATTGCCGTGCCCACCAGCGTGGGCTACGGCGCCAGTTTTGGCGGCATTGCCGCGCTGCTGGGAATGCTCAACAGTTGTGCCGCGAATGTCTCGGTGGTCAACATCGATGCCGGCTTCAAAGGCGGCTACGTGGCCGGCTTGATTGCCAAGAACGCCGCACGGGGGCGAAAAGCGGGCCATGAATGAAACTCGCGAAGAACCGCTGCCACAGTTGCCCCCGCGAGCGCCCGACGCGCACAAAGGCACCTTCGGCACGGCGCTGATCGTCGGCGGTTCGCGCGGCATGACCGGCGCGGTGACGCTGGCCGGCCTGTCGGCGTTGCGCGGCGGCGCCGGCCTGGTGCGTCTGGCGGTGGCCGATCGCTGCCTCGATGCGGTCGCCGGCTTCGAGCCCTCCTACATGACCACGGCGTTGCCCGACGACGCGGCGGGACGGATCTCCGCCGCAGCCTACGAGCCGATCCTCGCGCTGGCCCACGCCGCCACGGTCGTGGCCTGCGGCCCGGGCTTGGGGCGCTCGCCGGACTTGGAGCAGTTGGTCGTCCGTTTGTATAAGGACCTTGCTCAGCCGATGGTGGTGGATGCCGATGCCTTGAACGCCTTGGCCCTGCACCCGGAGTCGCTGGCCCAGGCTGGCGGCCCGCGGCTGTTGACGCCGCACCCCGGCGAGTTCGCACGCCTGATCGGCCGAAAGCTCGAGGGCCCGGCCGCCGCGGATGCCGCCGCGGAACTGGCCGGCCGTTGCCGGCTGGTCGTGGTGCTCAAGGGCCATCACACGCTGATCACCGATGGCCGGCGGCAGGCCCGCAATACGACGGGCAATCCGGGCATGGCCACTGGCGGTTCCGGCGACGTGCTCACCGGCCTGCTGACGGCCTTGGCCTGCCAGGGCCTGCCCCTTTATGAAGCGGCCCGGCTGGGCGTGTATCTACATGGACTTGCCGGCGACCTGGCCGCCGCCGAACTGGGGGAAGTTTCTCTGATCGCCCGCGATCTGATACGGTTTTTGCCCAAGGCATTTAATCTCCCCTCGCCCGCTCGCGGGAGAAGGGCAGGGGGTGAGGGCGATGGGAGCCTCTCCGACCGTCTGCCACCCTCACCGCCGGCTCCTCACGCGTAAACGGGCAAGGGGAGACCCGGCTGGCATTTTCCCCTCCCCACTTGCCCCAGGAGAACTGCAAAGTCCAACGCCAAGGGGGCAGGTCCATGTTTTCGGACATGGTTCTGCCCGGAAGACAGGGCCCTTGAGCCGAAAAATGGACCGGACCCCGGACTTTGCAGTTCTCCTGCCACTTGCCCGCCCGCACGCGACTTGGTAGGATAACAGCGGTCCTCTACCATGTTCGTGCTGCCGATGTAAATTTTTGCTGAGCCGATACGTATGCCCGTTGGGTACCTGAACTAAAGACTCTGGCCGCGTGTATAGCCGTTGACCGGTCTGGCTTGCCAGGCCCGCAACGGATCACACAACCCGGAGTCCAGGCCGCCCTCTTTAGCAATAACGGGTTCTCAAAAACGCATCGCCACGGCATTGCGGTGGAGGACTTTTTTTATCTCGCCTCGATTGCCATGAATGCCATTTCCCTGGAGCTTGCCGCCAAACGCGACTGTCTGTTGGAACTCTTGCGGAGTTACGGCAGTTGCGCGGTGGCCTATTCCGGCGGGTTGGACAGCACGGTGTTGGCCAAAGCGGCCCAGCTTGCCCTGGGCGACCGGGCCGTAGCCGTCACCGGCGTCAGTGCCAGCTTGGCCGTCGGCGAGTTGGACCAGTGCAAGGAAATCGCCCGGCAGATCGGTATCCGCCACGACGTGATCCAGACCGGCGAGTTGGCCGTGCCCGAGTAATTGGCCAACACGCCGGACCGCTGTTATCACTGCAAGACGGAGTTGTTCTTGCAGGTGGAGAAGCTGGCCGCGCGGCTGGGCGTGGCGGTGATCGTCGATGGCTCCAACCGTGACGATCATGGCGAGCATCGCCCCGGCTTGCGCGCCGCACGCGAGCGCAAAGTCAGCAGTCCTTTGGCCGAGTGCGCCTTCACTAAGGCGGACATCCGCGCCCTGGCGGTCTTCTGGGAGCTGCCCATCTGGAACAAGCCGGCCACGCCGTGCCTCAGCAGCCGCATCGCGTATGGCGAACCGGTCACGCCCGAGCGGCTGGCGATGATCGACGCGGCGGAACGCTTTCTCCGCGCCGAGGGTTTCGGGCCGCTGCGCGTGCGCTATCATCGCGGCGACATGGCGCGGATCGAGGTCGCGTTGGGCGCCTTGGAGAAGTTCACCGAGCCGAGTTTCCGCCGCAAGCTGGTCGAGAAGCTCAAATCGTTGGGCTTCAAGTACGTCGCGCTCGACCTGGAAGGTTTTCGCAGCGGGAGTCTCAACGCCGTATTGCCGCCGGAAAGCCTGCAAATACAACGCCGGGCGGCAGATCGCTAGGCCTTGGCCGGGCGGCGATTGCTCGCCGCCGGTCAGACTTCCTCGCGGGCCACGAAGCAAACCAACGAGCGGCTTTCCATCTCGACGCTGCCGTCGGCCGCCGGCGGCGGGCCTTTCAGATCGGGATAGATGTCTCGCGGGCTGGGGGCGGCCGTGTTGATGAACAACCACCAGCCCAGATTTCTCGCCACCTTGGGGATGACGAACTTGTGCGGCTCACTGCCGGCATGGAACATGATCAGCACGTGGTGGTTGGGCAGGT
>CAYYBU010000582.1:0-3124 GCA_964469945.1 uncultured Planctomycetaceae bacterium | reverse complement strand
ACGCAATGGAAAGGTAAACGGCGCTGCGCTTGTTTGCCTTCCCATATTTGCTCAATTTATTCTGACGCGGGCTAAGGGAGCCAGCACGGGTGGCGTCGGGCGCCGGGTTGGACTAAACTAATAGCTGAGCCCCGCTGTTTTGCCGGGGAATCGTTCGACCACTACCATTGACGAGGGTCGACGTGGTCGTCAGCGAATCGTCTGCCCAAAGATATGCCCTGGATCCCGACGTGCGGTTGATGCTCGAAGTCCGCGACGACAGCGCCGCGGCCTTCGAGGAGCTCGTGCTGCGCTATCAGGTTCGCTTGATCCGGGTGCTGGAACACCTCGTGGGCAGCCGCGATCAAGCCGAAGACCTGACGCAGGAGGTGTTTCTCCGCGTGTACCGCGCGCGGAAGCAATATGTGACCACGGCGAAGTTCGCCACCTGGTTGTTCACCATCGCCAACAACGTGGCTTCCAACGCCCTGCGCAACCGCGCCCGGCGCCACGAGGTCACTTTGCAAGGGCGCGACAGTGGTCCGCTGGGCGCCCGGCCGCTGGACCGAATGGTGCAAGCCAGCAGCGGCCTGATGCCGGCCCGCCAACTCGACAAGGTGGAAATGCGCCAAGTGGTGCGGCTGGCCCTGGAATCGTTGAGCGAGCGGCAGCGGTTGGCCGTGTTGTTGAACAAGTTCGAGGGCATGAGTTATGCCGATATCGCCGAGACCATGGAACTCTCCCCGCAGGCCGTCAAATCGCTCCTTTCCCGCGCCCGGGAGAACCTCCGCGAGGTGCTGGAACCCTATTTCAGCGAACAGCGGCCGGCAGTGAAAAATGCCGGTGAGGAAGTGTGAACCACTGAATCCCAAGTTGAGCCATGTCCGATCCGCACGCACAACTCGATCCGGCCCTCCAGGAACAACTGGTGGCCTATCTCGACGGCGAGCTGGACGCGGACAGCAGTCGCCGCATCGAAGCCATGCTGGCCAACGATCCGCAGGTCCGCGGCAGCTTGCAGCAGCTCGACCACACCTGGGAGCTGCTCGACGAACTGGACGCCGCGCCGCTCCGCGAGAACTTCACGCAGACGACCTTGGAGATGGTGGCCGTGGCCGCCATCGCCGATGCCCAAGGCGTCGCGGCGGCCGGCCCCCGGCGGCGCTGGCGCCGCGGCCTGCTGGTCGGCGCGGGCGTGCTTGCGGCGGCCGCGCTGGGCTTCCTGGCCGTCTGGCTGTTGGCGCCCGACCCGAACCGGCAACTCTTGCAGGATCTGCCCGTGCTGGAGAACGTCGATCAGTACCGGCAGATCGACAGCCTCGACTTCCTTCGCCAGTTGGCGCGAGAGAAACTTTTCCCGGAAGACAGCGAAGCCGGCAATGACGAGGAGCCCTGGGCGGAGCGCCGGCAGCGGATCGCCGCCATGAGCCCCGCGCAGAAGGACCAATTGTTGCGGCGGCAGCAGGAATTCCAAGGCCTCGACCCGGTCGAGCAGCACCGCGTCCGTCAGTTACACGAGCAGCTTCTGCACGATCCGGACGGGGCCAAGCTGCGCGACATCCTGGGGCGTTACTGCCAGTTTCTCGCCGGCTTGCCGGCCTATCGCCGCGCCGCCCTGCTGGAACTGGCGCCGGCCAAGCGGCTCAAGCAGATCAAGCAGCTTCAGCAGGAGCAAGCCAAGAGCGCGGCTCGGCAGCCCAACGCGGCCGACCGCAAGGGATTGCTCCGCTGGATGGACCACTACGCGCAGCAGCACGAGAGCCGCTTCCTGGAGATGTTGCCCGAGGCCCGTCGGCAGCAGCTTTCTCGTTTGAACGCGGCGCTGCGGCAGCGCATGGTGGTGGCCTTGATGTGTCAGCGTTGGCAGTCGACCAGTCCGGCCTCGTTGGCGCCGCTGAGCGCCGGCGACCTGGCCGAGTTGCGGGCGGAGTTTTCGCCGGAGACGCGCAGGCGGCTGGAAAAGAAAACGCCCGCCGAGCAGTGGCAGATGGTGGCCGGTTGGATCCACCAGGAGGCCCACCGGCAACTGGTGGCGCGGAAGGGCGAGCACTCCTTGCTGCCCAACTTCGACGACCAGTTGGCGCAGTTCTTCGAGTCGCTTTCCGACGAGCAGCGGGACGCTCTGCTGAGCCTGCCGGGCGACGAGTTGCAGCAACGTTTGCGGGAGATGTACTTGATGCAGATGAAGGCGGCCGAGCCAGCGCACCCGCCGCGGGCGAAGAAGCCGGCCGCTCATGCAGTGAAGCCAGCGGTGAAGCCAGCCAAGGCGGAGAAAGCAAAGGATAAGAACAACCAGAAGGCCAAGGATAAGAAGCCGC
Organism: uncultured Planctomycetaceae bacterium; assembly: GCA_964469945.1. Lineage (GTDB taxonomy): Bacteria > Planctomycetota > Planctomycetia > Pirellulales > Thermoguttaceae > CAYYBU01. Next base: position 827 of record CAYYBU010000582.1, on the reverse strand, counting down.
CCGTAGCGGCTCCGCCCAAGCCCGCAGCCGAAACGGCGGCTTCCAACCACGGGTAGCGGCGGCAACAAAGTCGGCGCCGGCCGTTGAGCTACAACTGCCACCACTTTTCTCCACAACAATACCAGGGTATCCCGGGGGCCTCGTGACGAGAATATTTTCTGGCGCGATGATCGGTTTCAATGTTGGCTGCATTACCATCGCTGCGTCGGGGTTCATCATCGGCGGCTTGGAAAGACTCTCACCCTGCTGCCGCAGCGTCAACTTCCTCGATGGGGCGCTATTTGGCGTGTTGGCTTTTTTCTATGCCTTCGGGCTCCCTGTCACGGCCGCCGGAGTTGTCATCGGAGCAGTTGTGGCTGCGATCCTCAAGCGATGGCATGCCTCGCCTCGGGCCACTGCCTTGGTTGCGATTGCGACGACGGTCGCGTTCGTCGCTGCACTGATCTTGATTTTCGCTAAGGCGTCGGAAGACAATTAACTACCGCGATCGACGATGAAAGCGTCATTGTAGGGAACGCCCTCCGTGGCGTTCCGTGCCCCGGAAAAAGGCCTTTCTCGCACGTCACGGAACGCCACGGAGGGCGTTCCCTACAGAACAAAGTCGGTAGTTAATTGTCTTCCGACGCCTAACTGGAGGACCTTCTTTTGACCAGGGCGACGCGACGACGAGGAAACAAAATCGGGACATGGACTACGAACTGACGAGACACGCTTTTGGTTACGGCCTGCTTGACCGACAAGCCAAAAGCTGGGGAAGACTTGTGGCCGACAAAGCAAGGATCTGGTTCGACGCGGAAGCGGATTTCCTCGAAGGCCGTTTCTCGGAT
>CAYYBU010000581.1:0-3125 GCA_964469945.1 uncultured Planctomycetaceae bacterium | reverse complement strand
AACCCTGATTACCCTGTGGAGCATGGCCTTAGGCGCCGCTGATGGCGATACCTACGCGGCGGCCCATCAAACGACAATGGAGACCGGCAAGCCCATGGTCGTGATGGTCAGCACCGAATGGTGCGCCCCCTGTCAAATGATGAAAAGAACCGTGATTCCGGAAGTCCGACAGCGCGGATTGTTGCGAAAAGTGGCATTCGCGATTGTCAATCCAGATCGTGATCGCGAGTTGGCCGAGCGGCTAACCGGCGGTGGCCCGGTGCCGCAACTGGTGATGTACCGCAAGACAGCCACGGGCTGGAAGCGGCGGAAACTCATCGGCGGCCAGAGCGTCGAGACGGTCGAACAGTTCATCAATGAAGGCGTGGCATCGAGTGCAGAGGACCAGCCCAAGGCGGAGGCGTCCAAGCCGACTCCGGCGGGGAAACCGCTCACCAAGGCGAGCACGCCCGCGACGACGCCCTACGGCAGCGTGGCGGCCACCACCGACGGCAAGGCCGGTTGACGGCCGCCCTTGCAGGCGAGATCTGCCCGGCAAGCCGGAGCGGCTTGCCGGCGGTTCAGGACTTTAGGAACCGTGTGCCGCGGCCGATGCGGGCCGTGGCACGCGGTTTTTTCATAATCTACCCGTTATTCTTTTACAGGCTCTTATCGCGGGCGGCCGGCTTCTTCATCCAGGGCGTAGCGGCGGATCTTGCGATCCAGCGTGGAACGCTCGATGCCGAGAATATTGGCCGTGCGGCTCTTGTTCCAGCCGGTGTGGGTCAAGGTGGCCAGGATGTAACGGCGTTCGATGTCGGCCAAGGAAGCGGGGAGGAATTCTTCGCCCGCCGCTTCGGCCTCGGCCGTGTCGCCGGCGGTCGCCAGCTTGGTCAGCAGCAGGTCTTCCTGGTCGATCTCCTGGCCACGGCAAAGGACCACGGCGCGCTCGATGACGTTCTTCAACTCGCGGATGTTGCCCGGCCAGAGGTAGTGGAGCAACTGCTCCTGGGCGCGGGTGGTCAAGCCGCGGATCTTGCGGCCGGTTTCCGCGTTGAATTTCTGCAGGAAGTACTCGGCCAGCAGAGGGATGTCCTCGGGCCGCTTCCGCAAGGCCGGCACGACGATCTCCACCACGCGCAAGCGGAAGTACAGATCGCGGCGGAAGTGCCCCTCGGCCACGTCCTTCTCCAGGTCGCGGTTGGTGGCGGCGATCACGCGAACGTCGACCGTGATGGGTTTGCTCCCGCCCACGCGCTCGTAGGGATGGCCTTCTAGCACGCGGAGAAACTTCGCCTGCAAGCCCGGGCTCATCTCGCCGATCTCATCGAGCATCAGGGTGCCTTTGTGGGCCGCCTCGAACTTGCCGATCTTCCGCTCGGTGGCGCCGGTGAAGGCGCCGCGCTCGTGGCCGAACAGTTCGCTGGCCAGCAGTTCGTTGGACAGTGCCGCGCAATTCAGGCAGACGAAACCGCGGTCGTGGCGGGGGCTGGAATAGTGAACGGCGCGGGCGACCAGCTCCTTGCCCACGCCGCTCTCGCCGCGAATCAGCACGGTGGCGTTGCTGGCGGCGGCCCGCGTGATCTGGTCGGCCACCTGCTTGATGGCAGTACTGTTGCCGATCATGCGGCTCTGCACCCCCAACCGCTCGCGGAGTTGTACGTTTTCCGTGCGGACCTGGGTCAGGTTTTCCGCCAACTCCTGGCGATGTTTGAGGTTTTCCAGGGCCACGGCCACCGTCTCGGCCACCGCCAGGGTGAATTCCAACTCGTCGGGATCGGGGACGCGGCTGGCGTCGCTGGAATACAAATGGATCAGGCCGAGGAAGCGGCGGTTGCGGCGGATCGGCGCGCAGATGACGCTCGTGGTATGGATGACGCCTTGGCTGTCGCGGCTTCCCAGGGAACTGTCGCCCAGCACGTTGCGGGCCAGCACGGCTTCGCCCTCGCGGATCACGGTGGCGGCCAGCACGGCGGCGATCTGGTGGTAAGGGCGCTCCGAGGAACTGCGCGAGGCCACCACTTCCAGGACGTCGGCCCGCGGCTCGCCGTGAAAATCTCGCGGCAGCAGCAACACGGCTCCGGCGTCGGTCTGCGTCCCCTCGGCCAGGCCGCGCAGCGCCAGGTCGGCCATCGAGGCCGTGTCGGGGGCCTTGGCCAACTCGAAGGCCAGCCGGCACAACTGGGCGGCCGCACGGCCGATCTTCGAGATGCCGCTGGTGGCGTCTTCTTCACCCGGCGCGAGAAAGCGCGTCTGGCCGCGGCGGTGCGTGATGGTCGTCGGACCGCCGGCCAGCACGTTGACGTCGTCCTCCTCGGCTGGCAGGCCCTCTTTATCTTTATCGTTCAGGGGACGCAACACGGCGCTGGAGTCGGCGAAGGCCTCGGCCAGGCGATGTACGAACACCATCTGCGAGCGGCCGATGCGAACGATGTCGCCCGGCTGCAGCGACCAATCGCCGCTGACGCGCTGATTGCCCACCAACGTGCCATTGCGGCTGTCCAGGTCGCGGAGCGTCCATTGCCCCGCCGAAACGAAGATTTCCAGGTGGTTGCGGCTGCAACGTTCGTCTTTGAGCATGATCTGGTTGGTCGGCGCGCGGCCGACCGTGACCGCCTGTCCGGGCACTAGCCGGAAGACGTCACTCCACTTCGCCCCTTCACGAATGACCAGATAGGCTAGTTGGGACACGCGAGGATCACCCTCGAAAAAGACTCTTGACGCGCAGGGCACAACCCCTACCTACTAGGTTAGCTCAGTACGGCGCCCGTCGGCAAGCTGGAGACGCGGGAATCCCGTTGGAAACTGGCGGTATTTTTCGCCAATCGGTGCGATTTTCAGCTACGGCGCGGTTTGAAAACATGGCCCCGTCGCCTTCTTGCCCGCCACGGAACCGTACGAAGCTCGTTTTCCGCGGAACTCGGCTGCGGTTTCGATCGCTACGATCGCTACCCTCTAGTGGGGCATGCAAGCGGCTTTTTCCTTGCAATTTTTCCCCTCTACGATTAATGTATTGGTGTGGGAACGTACCGCTAACCGGAGAAGAGGGGAATCGTCATGAGAATCAATGATCGTGCGCGCCTTCGCCGAGCCTATCTCCTTGGGCTGATGGCCTTGCTGACGGTCTGGGCCACGGGTTCCAGGGC
>CAYYBU010000580.1:0-3130 GCA_964469945.1 uncultured Planctomycetaceae bacterium | reverse complement strand
GGTTTTTCAGGCAAAGCCTTGTCCGAAAACATGGACCTGACCCCTTGGCGTCAGAGTTTGCACAGCAGGGGCGCCATTGTGCATAATAGAAAGCTTGGTTTCGGCATTCATGGTTTTTCCGACGTGCGGTCGATCGAGCTTCCATAAGGGCCACGATCATCCAGGAGGATTTCTGCCGTGGGGATGTTTGACACGACCGGGACGACTGCCGCCGCCGCGCGAAAGGCCAACACGCTGCGAAAGTTGGATCGCTTGAAAAAGGCCCTACGACACGAGGAGCCCGACCGCGTGCCCATCAGCGACTTCTTCTGGGGCGGCTTCATCCGCCGCTGGCGGACGGAGTTGGGACTGCCGGCGGACGCCAACCCGTATTACTACTACGACCTCGATTGGATCGCCACCGTGCCGAACATGGACCCCTGGATCCGCTCCTTCGAGACGCTTGCGGAGACGTCCGCGGAGGTCGTGGTCAAGACCGGCTACGGGGCCGTCCTGCGCAAGAAGTTCGACTGTCCCATGCCCGAATTCATCGCCTGGGAGATCGACACCCTGGAGAAACTCGAAGCGGCCGCGTTCGACGATCCCGGCGACCGGCGGCGTTTCTTCGCGGCCGGCGACAACCAGATTGCCGGCGTGGGCGACGGTTTCGAGCGCAATTCGCCGGCGTGGGTCGAGACCGTGCGATCGCTGTGGCCCGATTTTCCCGTCTATGGCAGCATGACCGAGTGTTCGGAGTGCATGACCCGGCTCATCGGCCCGCAAAACCACCTGCTGTGGATGGCCCTGGAGCCGCAGCGCTTCGGCGCCGTGCTCAATCGCGTGGGCCAGTTCCACCTGGACTGCGCCAAGGCGGCCATTGCCGCCGCCGGTCCGTGGCTGGACGGCTTCGTCATCTGGGGCGACGTGGCCTACAAAAAAAGCACCTTCATGCGGCCCGACTACTGGCGCGCCTACTACAAACCCTGGGTCAAGGCCATCGTCGACCACTGCCACGGCAAGGGCCTGGACGTCATCTACCACGGCTGCGGCAATGTCAGCGCGATTTTCGAGGACTACATCGAAACCGGGATCGACGCCTACAATCCCTTGGAGGTCAAGGCCGGCATGGACGTCCTGGACCTCCGTCGCCGGTTCGGCCATCGCATGGCCTTCTGCGGCAACAGCGACATCCAGGTCTGGGAATCGGGCGATCGCCAGGCCATCCGCCGCGAGGTGCTGCGCAAGCTCAACGCGGCCCGTGGCGGCGGACTGATTTTCCAGTCCGATCACTCGGTGAGCAGCGCCGTGTCCGGTTCCACCTACGACTACATCGTCGGACTGGTGCGCCAGTATGGGAAGTATCCCCTGCAACTGGGCGAGTTCGACGAGGCCACTTCCTCTCTCAAAGGCGATAAATCATGAAGCGTTACGGTACCATCATCGGCCTCAGAGCCGAGAATCTCGACGAGTACGTCCGCCTGCACGCCGCCGTCTGGCCCGACGTGCAAAAAATGATCCGGGCGTGCAACCTCCGCAACTACTCGATCTACCTGCGCCGGCTGCCCGACGGTTGCCACTACCTGTTCAGCTACTTCGAGTACGTGGGCGACGACTTCGCCGCCGACATGGCCCGGATGGCGGCCGACCCGGTGACCCAACAGTGGTGGGAACTCTGCATCCCGTGCCAAGCGCCGCTTGCCGACCGTGCCGCGGACGAGTGGTGGGCGTCGATGGAGGAAGTCTTTCACCAGGACTGAAGAAGTACCGTAACCCCAACCTGAAATAAACACTATCCGCAAATCGTAGGTCAGGCTGTGCCTGACACCTCGGACTATCAGGCACAGCCTGACCTACGGGGGTGAAAAAGTACGGTGTCGACTTCCATAACCCCAACCTGAAATAAAGATCCCCAAGGAGACCCCCGTGATGACGAAACTACTCTCAGGCAGCAAGCAGGAAACAGGTTGCCCCAAACGCTTTTTACGGTGCGCTCTTTTCGTGGCGATGCTGTTTCAGGCAGCGGGCGTCGGCCTGGCAGCGGAGGTGAAGGTGGAACGTGCGAACTCCGCACCGGCGGAATCGAACTCCAAGGAGCAGCGCACCCGGGAAATCGTCGTCGTGTTCAAGACGCACTTCGACATCGGCTACACCGATCTGGTGCCGAACGTCGTCAGACGCTATCGCACGACATTCACCGACGGCGCGCTGAAGCTGATCGCCGAGTCGCGGCGTTTGCCGGTCGACGAGCAGTTCGCCTGGACGGTGCCGGGCTGGCCGTTGGAGCAGATGGCCGGGGCCGGCCAGACGCCGGATCGCCGCGAGAAAGTCTTGCAGGCGCTCAAGGAGGGCCGTTTTGCGGTGCATGCCCTGCCGTTCTCGCTTGAAACGGAATCGCTGGACCTGGAAGACCTCGTGCGCGGCATGACCTTTTCCGCGAACCTCGCCCGCTCGGTCGGCATCGACATTCCGCGGGCGGCCAAGATGACCGACGTTCCCTGCCATACGTGGATCGTGCCGACGCTGCTGAAGCACGCCGGCGTGCAATTCCTGCACATCGGCTGCAACTCGGGCAGCCACGTCGTCAAGGTTCCGCCGCTGTTCTGGTGGGAAGGTCCCGACGGTTCGCGCGTGCTGACCGAGTTTTCGCCGGATTACGGCACCGGACTGATTCCGCCGTCCGACTGGCCGTACCACACCTGGCTGGCGATGATCATGACCGGCGACAACCAGGGGCCGCCGTCGGCCGCGCAGGTCAACGGCATCCGCGAGCGCGTGGCGCGGGAAATGCCCGGCGTGAAACTCAAATTCGGCAAGTTGGAGGATTTCTACGACGCCCTGGCGGCGGAAAAAAACGAGCGTATTCCCGTCGTTCGCGCCGACATGCCGGACACCTGGATCCACGGCTTTGAATCCATGCCCCAAGAAACGAAGATCGCTTGCAACGTCCGCCCGCTGGAAACCGCCCTGGGCTCGCTCGACACGCACCTGCGCGCCGCGGGCGTGGCCACGTCGCCGCTGCGGCAGGCGTTGGCGGCGGCCTACGAAAACAGCCTCCTCTTCAGCGAGCACACCTTCGGCTACGACGGCAAGCAGCCCGGCGGTTTCTGGTACGGCGACCAGTGGAAGCAACGGCGCGCGGCCGGCAAATACG
>CAYYBU010000579.1:0-3134 GCA_964469945.1 uncultured Planctomycetaceae bacterium | reverse complement strand
GGCTTTTCCTCGACCTTGGCCTGGTGGCCGGCTGTCAGGCGGATCACCTTGCCCAGGAAACGCTCGTAGACAGTTCCCAGGATCTCGACCGGCATGACGCCGAAGTGGTAGGGCGAGCCATGGGCGAAGTACAAGCATTGGAGGATCGGCTTGAACACCTTGTCGTCGACCGTCAGCTTCGGCGTGACGCGGTCGGGGGCTTCCGAGACGTCGCTTTCTTTCTGAAAATGGAAGAGGCCGGAATTGTACTTTTCGTCGGCCTTGCGGCAAAGCTCGCGCATGAATCGGGGGTAGATTTCCGCCCGTTCGCACAGTTTCAGGAGTTGTTCGTCGGGCTCGAGTTGCCGGTCTTCCGCCATGCGAAGGAAAACCACGCGATCGATCGTTCTTTGCACGGCGGCATTGAGATCGTCCGAAGAAAGGTCCTTGTTCCGCAACGCGATGTTCCGCGCCAGCGTATCCCGCCAGCCCTCGATTTCCTTGAGAAACTCGACGTCCACTTCGGACGTGCCGCGTTTCCGCTTGGACGCGGCGTACTGGTCGAACGCGCCGGACCAGACGGCTTCCCGCGAAAAGATGTCCCACAGTTCCCGCCAGCGGTCCGGGTATTCCTCGCAGCGGAAATAGAGGATGCGGGCACGGCTCGCCTTGTCGCTGGGCCGGGGCCTGATGGTGCAGTCGTAGACGGCCAATGCCGCGAAGTCGGTAAGAATGGATACCGCAACCTTGGCACTCCAGCCGTAGCGGCGAAGCTGGAAAGCGGGGCCTGGGTCGGCATGGATGTTCGCGCCGCACTTCTTGGCCTCGGTGTAGAATTTTGCCAATGGTCCCACGCGGAAGGCGTAATCCGGGGACTTCTGCTGCCCCTCCACCTCACGGCTCTTTTCCGGGATCACTTCGCGGTACTGCGGAGCGATCTGGGCGGTGTTGCGCACGTCCCATCCCAATGCCTCGAAAAGCGGATCGATGAGCGACTGCCGAATATCGGCTTCCTTGACGCCCTGGGCGAAAAACGCTGCCCGGTTCGTCGCGAAGTACCGGCACAAGTTGGCAATCTCGTTCTTGCCCTCGTCAAACGTTTTGCCCATCGCCTTGCCCTCCGCCTGGCCCCAACCCAGACCGCCAAGATATCCCGATCATGGCGTCGAATACAGGGGGGCCCATCTCTGGAGGGGCTGCGGCGATTTGCACCCACGGCCGGAAGACCGTAGGATAAGCCTTCTCATGCCGACCGAAAATCGCCTCAATCTGATCCTCCTCACGCCGCCCGGCCGCGGGGCCGTGGCGACGCTCCTGGTCGAAGGGCCGAGGGCCTGGGAAACTGTTTCCCGGTATTTCCACCCCCGCGGCACACGGCCACTGGTAGCACAGGGTGACCCGCGATTGGCCTTCGGACGCTTCGGCGCCGAGCCGGGCGAGGAAGTGGTCGTCCGCTGCCGCTCGGCCGAAGCGGTCGAATTGCACTGCCACGGCGGATATGCCACCGTGGCCATGATGGAGCAAATCCTCGGCGACGCCGGCTGCCAACCGCTGTCCTGGCAGGATTGGGTCGCCCGGCAGGCCCCGGATGCTGCGACCGCGGCGGCCGCGATCGCCTTGGCCGAGGCACGAACCGAGCGCACGGCCGCCATCCTCTTGGATCAATACCACGGCGCCCTCCGCCGTGAGATCAGCGGCATTGAAGCGGCCCTCCAGCAGCAACAATCGGCCGTCGCCCAACAACAGATCGAGATCCTCCTGGCTCGCGTTCCCTTGGGCCGACACCTGGTCGAACCGTGGCACGTTGCCGTGGCCGGTCGTCCCAACGTCGGTAAGAGCAGCCTAATCAATGCCTTGGTGGGCTACGGCCGCTCGTTGGTGCATCGCACCGCTGGGACGACCCGCGACGTCGTCACCGCGCGGACCGCGTTGGACGGCTGGCCGGTGGAACTTGCCGATACGGCCGGTCTGCACGCCGGCGCCAATGCCGTGGAGCGCGCTGGCATCGAACTGGCCCGCCAGCGACTCGCCCAGGCCGACCTGGTATTGCTGGTCTTCGACCGCAGCGCGCCCTGGACGGAGGCGGACCGTGCGTTGGTGGCCGCGTGGCCCACTGCCCTGCTGGTCCACAACAAGAGCGACCTCCCTCCATCGCCCGACGTTTCGCGCCCGGCCGGCGCCGCGGTCAGCGCCCTCGACCGGCAAGGGTTGGACGGCCTGATCCGGCAAATCGTCGCGCGATTGATTCCGCATCCGCCGCCGCCGGGTGCCGGGGTGCCCGTTAACGCCGAACAGCGGCAGGAGCTGGAACGATTACGGTATCTTTCGCATCCGCTTCCACCGCGCTGAAGGTCCGCCGTTCAGTCCCCTGTCCATTCCCTGGCAGCCCCTCGGAGTTGACCTTCCACGGAGAAAGCTCCCCGCGCGCGTGGCCAGCAGCGTGCATAGGTCCGTAGCGCCATGCGTCCCAGCCAGCGCCGCGGCGCCACCATAAGCCGGCCGACCGGATAGGTTTCCGGATGCCAGCGGCGCTGCGCCTCGTTGATCGGGCCGACAAAATCCAACGCGCGATACTCCGCGTCGTTCTGGAGTCGCTCGATCAGGCAGTAGCGCAACAGTTGTCCCGGACTATCGTGGCCAAATTGCGGGTCGAAGCCGACCTTACAGGAATGGAAGACGCCCTTGGCGGCCAGGCCATAGCAGAAGGCCAGCGGCGCGCGGCCCGAGCGGAGCATGGCCAGGGCCAGTTGATCCCAGCGGGCCAATTGCTGGGCCTGCCGCAGAAAGAAGGCGAACATTCCCGGGGTGCGCAATACCGAGCTGCCCGCCACCCCTTTCCAACCGGCATCTTCCACCGCAAACGCCTCGCGCAGCCGCCGCTCGACTTCATCCGCGGCCAGCCGATCGACCAGTTCGAGCGTCACCTCGCCGTCGGCGGCGCAGCGCTGGAGCCCACGTACCATCTTGCGGCGAAGATCCTGCGACCAACGCTGCCGACAGGCATTCCAGTCGTGGTCGATGGCCAGCCGCGCCGTTTGCCATCGCGGGCGGGAAACGGTCGCCGCGGCCGTCCGGCCCAGGGCTCTCCGCAGCGCATGCCATTGTGGCGCGTCGAGGGCCGCGCCTTCCAGCCAGAGCAATTGCCAAGGGAGGCG
>CAYYBU010000578.1:696-3136 GCA_964469945.1 uncultured Planctomycetaceae bacterium | reverse complement strand
AGCCGTTCATCACGTCGATGCAGGCGTTGAGGTTCTGCTTGATCTCGTTGAAGTCACCGTTGTAGTTGTCGGTGATCCTTTCGGGGATATCTCCCTTGGAAATGCGGTCCACGTACTCGGCAGTGACGTTCAGGGGACCGATCACGGCATCGAGCGTCCGGTTGATTCCCTCGACGATGGGGCGGAATTCGAGCGTGACCAACTCCGGATTGCCGCGTGTCTGGAGCTTGCCGTTTACCGCCGCGTCTACCAGACGCGTCGCCTCGCCGACCAGGGCCGCAAGCACCTTCGAGATGCTCTTGGAGATGAAGAAGCCGAGTGCCAGGGCCACCGCAACGCCCACGAGGAGCGAAACGATGTTGATGAACTTGGAAGTGCCCACGATTCCCAACACGGTGCTGCTGGCGTCGTCCGACGCCTTCCAAGCGTCGTTTTCGGTGGTCTGGGCCGTGGTAACGATGGTCTCGCCAGCCTTCTTCAATTGCGGGAGAATGACTTCGTTCAGGTTCTTGTCGTTTTCGGCCCACGAGCTTACGTTGGCCAGGTATTCCTGCGTGGCCTTGTTGGCGCGCTCGATTCTCTGCTGATCCTCGGCGGTCATGGACACCTTGCGCAGGTCCTCATAAAGCTTGGACAGCTTGGACATGTCGTCGGTCAGTTTTGTCCAATCCGCCGGAGCCTTGCTCGCCATGTACAACCGCGCCGCGATGCGGGCGTCGCCGGCGGCATCCGCAATGTCGGCCACGATGAACACCGACTCGGCAATCTTGTCGACCTTGACCCGCTTGGCCGCAAGGTAATCCTCGGCCGCCTTCGCCACCACCGGGCCAACCACTAGATTTTGGCGGTCCAGTTCGGCCAAGACGTCGCTCTTTTCGTTGCGTTTCTGGGCCGCGTAGTGCTTCTGAGCGGTTTCCGCGTAGGTTTGCGTAGCCTTTCTTGCAGCGGCAATTTGCTTCTGCTCTTCCACGTCGGGATGCATCTTCTCCAATTGGTCGCACGTCTGCAGCAACTCCGCCACGGTCGATGTGAGCGATTCCAGTTGCTTGTCATCCTTTCCGGTTTTCAATTTCTGCCGGGTAAATCTCATCTTCCAGGCCAGGGAATCAATCTGGCTGACGATGGCCAAGGCATTCTTGGCCTCCATGTACTCGACCTTCTTGGCCGCCATGTACGCATTGGCTTCATTTTGCACGGCCGCGCCCTTCTCCGCCATCACTTTGTTGGCGGCGGCGCCGGCCTTGACGGCCGCGACGCCTTCGTCATAGAACTTGCCGTATTGGGCGGCGAGGCCGCGCACTTCTTTCGAACTCTTGGCCAGATCGGCGTCGCTAAACCGCTCGGCGATCTTGTCGACGGTGTCCAGGCAACCGGCCAGTTCAGCCAACGTTTTCTTGGGCGGTTCGCAGAATTCGTCTTTCTTGTAGAGGAAATAGTTCTTCGCCGCCGCGAAGGTCTCCAGCGCCGCGCGTTCGACGCCGGTGGCGTTCTTCACGGCGGCAAGGTTGTGGTCGCTCAGCCCGGTGACATTCGAATTGACACGGCCGAACATGATGTAGCTCGACGCGCCAAGCACGGTGAGAATGGACAGCATCACGCCGAAACCCGCCACGACCTTGGTACTGGTCTTCAGGTTGCTCAACATCTCTCTCTCCTTTTCAGAATCGCGGTTCAGTAAGGTGGGACATTTGCCAGGCCATGCCTGGCGAGGATACAAACCGGTGGGTAGCTTGCAGCCGGCACGTCAGCCGCCCGACAACACTTGGGAATTGCAACCGCAGGGCGACACGGGCCTGCCGCCAGGCAGGTCGACGCGGCGTGTCGCTCCGGAACTCGGATCGCGCTCCAGCGCCGAGGGGATTTCGATCTTCCGGTAAATTTGGGCGTTGGAAACCGCCTGCTGGAACAGCGGCACCACCGCCGCGGGGATCTTCTGGGTGTGCTCCGTGGCCAGGAGTCCTCCGGGCCGCAGTGCGCGATGGAACATGCGAAACACGTCCAGCCGCTGCGCCTCGTCGAAATGGAGCAGGACATTCTTGCAGATAATCAGGCTGAAATCCTCGCGCGGCGGCGTCAGCGAGAGCAGGTCGTGCTCGGAAAACGACACCTTCGCCCGGATCTCCTCGGTCACTTGCACGCGGCCTGGGTCCATGGCCGGGCGAAAATAGCGTTCTCGGATCGGCGGCGGAATCCGCTGTACTTCCTGCTGAGCGTAGATTCCGCTGGTGATTTGGGGGCCGAACTGGCGGTCGACGTCCGTGGCGTGAATCCGCACATTATGGAACACGTAGTCGGACATCTTTTCCCGCAGCAACATGGCCAACGTGTAGCACTCCGGCCCGTGCGCACAACCGGCGTCCCAGATGCGGATGAATGCCTGCCCGCAAAGCGTGGGCAACGCCTCCTCGACCAGCAGTTCGAGTGTTTGTGCGTCGCGGAA
>CAYYBU010000578.1:0-686 GCA_964469945.1 uncultured Planctomycetaceae bacterium | reverse complement strand
GCCGGTCCCAAACAATGAAAGGCACGCAGTCGAGCCGAACCATTCGGCGGAGTTGCTCATATCGTGCGGAAGCGGTACCTGTCGTGGGTTGTCCCATGGCATGTCGGCAACCCCTAGTGATAACCACAGATTGCCACACAGAACCACAATAGGTTAGGGTTATGTGATGTCCAGCAAAAATCGTCTGTTTTTGTCGCGTTGCGATTCAGAGTTGCGTCAGACTTTGCAGTTCTCCTGGGCCGCCGTGGAGCCGAATATGGCAATCTAGTAGAGTGTGGTAAAATGGATGATGCCGTAACGAATGGACGATTTGGGCCGGGATTGCCGGTCGCATAGAATCGCCAAAGATTGCCGATTAGGCTGCCGATATCAAGTTTGCCGATTGCTCAGTCTTGGGGCTCGCGCCACAGGCGCTGACCGCTGACGAGTGCCGGCCAGGGGGGGGAGTTACTTCAACTGGCACTGCCACTGCCTGCCATGCAGGCGGCGAAGCGGACGCACTTGGACTGAGGACAGCAACTCATGCGACGGCAGTTTCCCCTCCTGGGCGGATTGAGCCTCTTGGTTTCGGCTGTTCTGGCCGGATGCGCCCCGCAAATGCCGTTCTACTTCCACGAGGATAAGGGCGGCGAACTTTCCCACTACCTTGGGGTGGCGACCGAGATCGAGGTTCCCGACGCCAAGGA
>CAYYBU010000577.1:0-3144 GCA_964469945.1 uncultured Planctomycetaceae bacterium | reverse complement strand
GCTCACGGCAGTTCACCACCAACCTGTCCGCCGGAGGGCTGTTGGACATCGAACAAGGGACGATGCAGGGCAATAGCTGGTCGAATAGGATTGCCGCGACCAACCTGGGGTCGCTGAAGGTCGCCGCCGGGGCCACCTTCGTTACGGACGGCATGGACGGCCAAAACGGCGGCGTTCTTCCTTTCGACGCCCTGACGGGAGGCGGCACGATAAACAACGCGTCTGAGGCCGACACCATGACCCTGGGGGTCGCCAACGGCGGTGGCACGTGGGGGGGATCCATCCAGGGCGGCAACTGGGCGGTCAACAAGACGGGCTCGGGGATCGAAATCTTCACCGGCGCCAACACGTACACCCGCGTCACGACGGTCACCGCCGGCACGCTGCAATTGGCCGGCGCCACGAACCGGCTGGCCACCACCGACCCGATCACCGCGGCCGGTGGCGTTTTGGATCTAGGCGGCTATGGCCAGACGACTTCCGGCGCCGTCACCTTCTCCGGCGGCACCGTGCAAAACGGCACGCTTAGCTATTCGGGTGCGGCCTATGCCGCCCAAAGTGGCACCGTCACGGCTACCCTGGCCGGCGTCGCCGGCTTGACCAAGACCACCACCGGGGTGCTTGTCCTCAGCGGCGCCGACACCTATAGCGGTACCACACTCATCAGCGCCGGGACGCTCCAATTGGGCAGCAATTTGGCCCTGCAAAACAGCGCGCTGAACACTACCATCGGCGGTGCCCTCGTGTTTTCGTCCGGCGTCAATACGCCGACCTTTGGCGGCCTCACCAGCGCCACTAGCCTGACCCTGCCCGCCAATGTCACGGCCCTCAGCCTCAGCCCCGTTAGTGGCATCACCCAGACCTATTCCGGTGTCCTGGGCAGCGCCACGCCCGGCATGACCCTCACCATGACGGGCGCCGGCACGCAAATCCTTTCCGGCGCGAACACCTACACGGGCGCCACCACCGTCAGCGCCGGCGTATTGGAATTCGCCCAACCCACCGCGCTTTACAGCGCAATTTCGGGAAATTGGACGCCTGCGAACATCACCGTCGCCTCCGGGGCCACGCTGGCCCTAGGCGTGGGCGGCAGCGGATTCCAGTCCAGCGACGTCGATACGCTATTGGGCGCCGCCAACCTGGGTGGCAGCACCGCCAGCACGGGACTGGAGAGCGGGGCCATCCTCGGCTTCGACACGACCAACGCCACCGCCGGCTCCTTCACCTACAACAGCAATATCAGCAACCCCAACGGCGGCAGCAACGCCCTGGGCCTGGCAAAGCTTGGCACCGGCACGCTGGTCCTCGGTGGCGCCAACACCTACACCGGCCCGACAAACGTCACCGGCGGCACGCTCACTGTCGCCACTATCAACAACACCAGCGCCGTCAACGTTACCAATGCCGCCCTTTCCGTGTTGTCGGGCGGATCGCTGACTAACTGCCTGACCATCGCGGCCAGCGGCGGCACGATCAATGTCGCGGCCGGCGCCCTCGTGAGCGGCGCCACCCTCATCAATCCCACCAACGGCAGTGTGATGACGATTTCCGGCACGGTCACGCAGGGAACCGGCGGCGCGTCGGGCAGTTCCTTCGGCATCGGCTCCGGCGCCAGCGGCTCGGGCACCGTCATCGTTAACAGCGGCGGCATGCTCAATCTCCTCGGCGGCACGTATATCGGCGGTAAGCTCAATAACGCCGGCAACGTTGGAAACGGCAACCTCACGATCAACGGCGGCATCGTCAACGTGGCCGCCCCCGGCGGAGGAGCTGCCAACAGCGACGCCAGCAGTCTTTGGTTGAACCCCTGGGGCAATGGCGGGGCCGTATTGAATCTCAACGGCGGCACGCTCAGCACCGCGCGTGTGATTCAGGATGGCGCCGGCGGTAATGCGCCCGTCCATTTCAACGGCGGCGTGCTGCAGGCCGCGGCGAGCCTCAACCCCATCATCAACGCCGTGACGGCCGACGTCGATACGGGCGGGGCCATCATCGACACGCAAGGCTACACCGTCGTCATCGGCCAGGCATTGGTACACGGCACGGGCACGACCGACGGCGGACTGACCAAGGTCGGCAGCGGCATCCTCAACCTCTCCGGCATCAATACTTACAACGGCGGCACGACCGTCAACGCCGGCGAACTGTGGCTCAGTAACGGTAACGGCACAATCAGCGGCGCGCTCACGATCAACAACGGCGCCGTCGTGCGCGACGAGACCAACTACAATGGCCTGTGGGGCCTGACCAATATCACCGTCAACGCCGGCGGCCAACTCCAGTCCAACGGCAACACGACCAGCCATCTCAAGGCGATTTCTCTCAACGGCGGCCTGATCGGCGGCGGCGACACGGGCGGAGGCGCAGCCCAATACGGCGTTTTCAATTTCGACGGCACGGTGACGGTCAGCGGCGGCACCACGACCTCCACCATCAGCAATGATGGAGTCGCCGCGGCGACGATGGCCCTCACGGAAGTCGGCGGTACGATCTTCAACGTTAACCCCGGAGCGGCCAACGGCATTGATCTGAACGTAACCACAGACTTTGCCCACACCACCGGCGCCGGCGACACGGGCCTCATCAAGCAAGGGGCCGGCCTCATGCTACTCAGCGGCGCCAACACCTACACCGGCGGCACCACGATCAATCAGGGAACGCTGGCCGTCGCCAACGGCCTTTCCTTGACGGGCGCCGTGTCGGTTGCCGGCGGCGCCACGCTCGCGGCGGCCGGCAGCATGGGGCCCACGGTCGTCAGCACCGGCGGCATATTGACGGCCGGCTACAACGGCGCCGGCACGCTCAGCCCCAGCAGCCTGACCTTCAACGGCTCCGCCGCGGTGAACCTCAACAACCTTGGCGGCGTGGGCGGCACTCCGGCCATCCTCAACGTCACGGGCAGTGGCGGCCTGACGACCAGCGCCAGCCCGATCACTATCAACGTGAGCGGCCCGTCGCCGATGACGGCCGGCACCTTTGAACTCATCGGTTACTCCGGCTCGATCCAGGGGAGCGGCTCGGGCTCCTTTACCCTGGGGACCCTTCCGGCCCGCGTAATCTCCGCCAGCCTGACGAACCCCACGGGCGAACTGGCCCTGAACATTACCAGCGTCGATTATCCCGTGTGGAGCGGCGCCGCCAGCA
>CAYYBU010000576.1:0-3146 GCA_964469945.1 uncultured Planctomycetaceae bacterium | reverse complement strand
ATCGGGCCTTGGGGGCCGCGCAGGCGCGGCATCCGGCAGCCCGCGACGAAGCCTGGCCGCTCGACTCGTTGGATGCCGCGCAGGCCCGCGACCTGTTGCTGTTGGCCGCCTGCTACGATCAATCGACCGCCGAGACTCCCGAGCGACGCTGGCAGCAGCTCCGCCGCAAGTTGCGTTTTTCCACGTGGCGCTCCAAGTGGGATCTTGCCGTGGGAATCGCCGTAACGCTGGCGGCCGTGGGGCTCTTTGGCTGGCTCGGTTGGCACGGCTGGGGAAAGGCTGGCACGCTTTGGACCTGGTTGCTCGTGGTGATCGTCACCGGCTGGGCGCCTCGCGGCTGGCGTCTGCTGAAGTGGTTCTGGCGGGCGCGGCGCATCGCCCGCAGCACGCGCGTGCTGAATCACGACATCAACCCGCTGCGGCGGATGCTGATGCACTTCCCCGGCCAGCAACTCGTCGGCCAGCCGCTGCCCGCGTGGCCGCGGACCGACGATCGTTACGAGTTGTTATCCAAGCTCCAGGGATTGCTCCGCTCCTTACGTTTCGAGGGCATCCTGGTGCTGGTCGACCGGGTAGACGAGCCCTACCTGGTCAACGGCTCGACCGAGTTGATGCAGGCGATGATCTGGCCCATGCTGGACAACAAGTTCCTCAAGCATCCGGGCCTGGGGCTGAAGCTGCTGCTGCCCATCGAACTGGAGCGGCAGCTCGATCGCGAGCCGCGCGATTTCCATCAGCGGGCCCGCCTCGATAAGCAGAACCTGATCCGTTCGCTGGCCTGGACAGGGCAATCGCTCTACGACCTGGCCAACGCCCGCCTGAAGGCCTGTGCGGCCGACGGCCAAGCGCCCGCGCTGGCCGAGTTGTTCGAGCCGTCGATCGACGCCCGCCGCCTGAAGGACGCCTTCACGACTTTGCGGGTGCCGCGGCATCTGTTCAAGTTCATGTATCGCCTCTTCACCACGCACTGCAACGCCCATAGCGACGAGCAGCCGGTCTGGGAGATTTCCAGCGGCACGTTCGAGTCGGTCCTGGCCCTCTATCAACGCGATCAAGAGGCGTTCGACCGCGGCGTCGGGGCGGGGTGAGGGAAACATGGGGAAGAGCCGGCCACTTCTTGCCCATACGTGAAAATGACCGCAATAGCGGGCACAACATCAGCAGATTGCGGACGCCAGCGATGGTGTATTATGAATGGACCATGCCCCAGACCCAGTATGTGGCTGTAATTGTGCCCATTAGCCCGCAAGCCGTGTTTAGGGGGGTACGTGTACGAATACCGACATAAGTTAGGGCCGGGCACCAAAGCATTGCCAGAGATGCCCCAGCGGTTCCGAGGAATACTCTGCCCAAGTCGCAGTTCAAAGCAATGGAAACAATAAACAAGGAGATGGATGCTAGGGTCATGCCGAGGGACAGCGGTCCAGCCCATCGCCCGAAACGAACGACTCGGTTCGTTCTCTCGGTCGCTTTTTCTGACGGTTCTCTCACGCTTTGTACCATGGTCCAGCCGCCGCAGAAAAGCGGGTGCTGCCAATTTCGCCTATAATGTCAGCACGTTACACCCGCCCGTCCCTCAGCCTCAAGCCAGTTTCATTTCCCACGTCCGCGCTCGAGCTGCCAAGGCCTCGCCGTGTTTCTGCCAATCGTGCAAGGTCGCCGGGTCAAAATCTGCACCGTTGGGCCAAGCCAGGGTATGAACTTCTGGGTCTAGGGAGACCTGGTTGAACAAGTTCACGTCGCGTAACGGCCCAAACAATTCGCCCGCGAGAACGTTTTGAAAGTCGATGACCTGCTCCGTTCCATCGTCGAATGCGACCCATATCCTGTAGGGGCCGACAATCCGGAATTGGAGAACGCGATAAATTGGATGGCTCATGGTTCACCCCAACGTACATCCTGATTATTATAC
Source organism: uncultured Planctomycetaceae bacterium (assembly GCA_964469945.1). Classification (GTDB taxonomy): domain Bacteria; phylum Planctomycetota; class Planctomycetia; order Pirellulales; family Thermoguttaceae; genus CAYYBU01. The sequence continues at coordinate 1,234 of CAYYBU010000576.1, read as the reverse complement.
CGAGGAACCGACTGAGTTCGGGCACGGCAATTTCCTTTTTACGCGAGACCCCGCGTTGCGTCGGGTGCCACTGGCCCCGCCTGTGCTGGCCCCTCTTCGCAGTCCGCCACGCCCTGCAACCCATCGATCCGCCCAAAGCACTGGCAGAACCAGTGGCACACCACGCCCTATTCCACGGCGGCGTCTTCGCCCGACGGCCCGACCGTGATCGTCGTATTGCACGTCAGCGAATACTTGGCCAACACGGCGGCCACGTCGGCGGTCGTCAGCGCGGCGACCGTGTCGAGGTCTTCTTTGACCGTGCGGTACTCGCGGCGATAGACCCAATCGCTGCCTACGGAAAAGAGCCGCCCGCGCGGCCGCTCGCTGGACAAGACGATCCGCGAACGAACCTTGCTCTTGGCCTGCTCCAACTCGGCGGCCGTGACGCCGTCGGCCGCCGCTCGGGCGTAGACCGTCGCGATCCGCCGCAGGTTTTCCGCCGCCGCTTCCGGGGCGCAGCTCATGTAGGTGCAGAACAACCCGGCCCCTTGATACTCGGAATGGCTCATTTCGCAATGTTCGGCCAGGCCCGGATCGAGCAGTTCCCAGTACAACCGGCTGCCCGAATCGTCGCCCAGCACCATAGTCAAGAGCTTGGCCGCATAGCGGTCGGGGTCGCTGGCGGCCGGTCCTTGGGCCAGTTGCAACACGTACTGTTGCGTGGCCGACGCCTTGGCGAGCGTGAAAAAGCCGGGATGCGGCATGGCCGCCTCGACCAGCCGCGTGTTGTCGCCGCGCTGCCAGGCGCCGCAGGTCCGCCCGGCGACGGCCACCAGACGATCGAAATCGACCCGGCCGGCCGCAATCAGCACGACGTTGCCCGGGCTGTAGCGGCGATGGCAGTAAGCCCGCATCTGCTCGACCGGCAGTCCGGCGACGCTCGCGGGCGTGCCCAGCACGCTATGGCCCAGCGGATGGGGGCCGAAATAGGCGGCCCGGACTTTCTCGTCGGCCCCGAACGGCGGCTGGTCCTCGTACATCTGGATCTCTTCCAGTATCACTTGCCGCTCGGTCTCGAAGTCCTCCTGGCGAAGCGAGGGGCGCAGAATGTCGCCCAGCAGTTCCACGGCCGCGTCCTGGTACTCCGGCAGCACGGCCGCGTAGTAGACCGTGTTCTCCTCGTTGGTGAAGGCGTTGTAGTGGGCGCCCATCTCGTCGAACTCGCGGTTGACGTCGTCGGCCGAGCGCCGCG
>CAYYBU010000575.1:0-3151 GCA_964469945.1 uncultured Planctomycetaceae bacterium | reverse complement strand
GTTGGGATGCGCCGGGCGACGGCGGATGTCCTTCACGAGCGGCGTCACCTGGCGGGTATCGTCCAACCAAGCGAGGGCCGCGGCAATGCTGCGGCCGTCTTCCGCCGTCGGCTGCTTGGCGTAACGCTCCACGGCCGCGGCAAGCTGATCGAGCACGCCGTCATATTTGGCCTGCAGCTCGGGCGTGCCCCGCGCGCGCGCCGTGACCACGTAGTGCCGCAAGGCGGTCCGCATGGGAGCGAACGCGGCCATTTCCAGCCCGGCGGCGCCGCTGCAATAGCGAAAGTAAATCTGCTCCAGCGCGTCCACATTGGGCGCATCCTTGGCCAACTGCGCTTTCGAATCGTCCCATTTCAAATAGATCCGCCAGCCGGGGGCGATCTTGCTCTGCGCGGTCAGGAAGACATCCAGCCCGGCGGCCGCCTCTTGCAACGCGGTCCGGGCGGCGGCAAGCTGCTCGGCCGTCACGGGCGCGAACAGGGGTTTCGCTTCGCGGCACAGCCTGGGCAGATCGGCCGCTTCCACGGCCGGCAAACTATCCAACCAAGTGTCCAATGCCTGTCGTGTTTTGACAAACGGCGCCAGCCGCAATTCGGCCCGGTCGCTCTGGTAGGCGGCCACGATCTTATACACCGCCAAACGGTCCACTTTGGCGTCCTTGGCCAGTTGGGCCTCCAGCAGATCCGAATTCAAGAACTTCCGCCAGCCATCCACCTCGCCGGACGTTTGCAGCCAATGGTGTAATTCGTCGGCCGCCGTTTTGAGGTGCTCGGCGGGCGACGGCTCGGTGGGCGTGGCCCCGGCTACGAGCGAACATGCCGCGAGCAAACATGTTATCAGCAAGGTTACGGCGATCTTCGGATGCATGATGTACCTCCATACAAGGCGACCCGCTACCCCACAAGGTGAGCGGGAAAACTCGCACGCCCCGGCGCTGTAATCGCTAACGGGTGAACCATCATTGGCGCCGGGTTCACTACGAGAACGCCCGATCCATTGGTAATCATGGACCGCGGGCAAGTCAAGCCTGCTGCCGTGGTAATCCGCACGTCGCCGGAGAATCCGTTCCGTGGCGCCAGCAAGGGAAAACCTCGCCACTGGATCGGGTCTGGTATAATAAGCCGCTGAGACTTTAGCTGACGACGCCAGGAAGATTTGGCCACCCCATGACCGACCACTGCGAACCGGCGCTGTTTCCGCTGCCGCTGACGGCCTTCGAGCAGTATATGCTCCGGGACGATCGCCCCGCTTATCCGATGACGTTCGAGATGCGGGCGCGGCTGTCGGGGGCGGCCGATCGCGCGGCGTTGGAAGCGGCCCTGGAGGAGGCGCTGTCGCGGCACCCCATGTTGTGCGCCGTGATCGACCGCAACGGCGTCCACGGGCCGCAGTGGTGCGATGGCGGCACGCGGCGGCCGCCGCTGGATTGGGGTCCCGCCGGCAAGCCCCTGGCCTATGAGGACGGCCCGGCGATCGACTTGACGCGCCAGGTGGGCCTGCGCGTGTGGGTGCGGGTGGCGGCCACGACGACCCAGATGGCCCTGCAATTCCACCACGCCTGCGTCGATGGCATCGGCGCCATGCAATTCTTCGGCGACCTGTTGGCCGCCTATGGCATCCGCATGGCCGCCGGGCAAGCGGCCCCCGTGTTGCTCCCGCTGGACCGTGGGCGGCTGCGCCGCCGCGGCTCCTTCGCGGCGCCGGCCGCCGATGTTCCCATCAGTCGCCTGCAAGCGTTGCGCGCCACCATGCACGAAGCGGTGAAATGGCTCTCGCGCCGCCCGGCGCTGCTGGAGGCGCCGCCCACAGCGCCCGACGCCGGCGCCACCGACAGCGCGTTTCCCGTGATCCTGTCGCACGCCTTGAAGGAAGAAGAAACGCGGCGGCTGCGGCGGGCGGCGGTGCGGATGCAGGCGACCCTGAACGATCTGTGCCTGCGCGACATGTTTCTGACCCTGAAGCAGTGGAACGAGGCGCACCACCCGAAACGTCCCGGCCAATGGCTGCGGATCAACGTGCCGACGAACCTTCGCGGCCACGGCGATGCCGCCATGCCAGCCGCCAACATGTTGAGTTTCGCCTTCGTCACGCGACACCTGCGCCAATGCGAAAACGAGCAGGCGTTGCTGGAGGGAGTCCGTTGGGAAACGGCCATGATCCGCCGCTGGAGCCTGGGACTCTATTTCCTCGGCGCGCTGGAGTTCGGCCGCCGCGTGCCGGGACTGATGCGTTTGTTCCTCGGCGGCCAACACTGTTTCGCCACCGCGATCGTGACCAACTTGGGCGAGATAACGCGCCGCATGGGCGCCCGTTTTCCCCGCCACGATGGCAAACTCGTGGCGGGAAACCTGGTCCTGGAGGAGTGGCTCGGCGTGCCGCCGCTACGGCCGAAAACCCGCGCCGGTTTCGCCATCGGCGTCTTCAATGATCGCCTGACCGTGGCGCTCCGCTGCGATCCGCACTGTTTTTCGCTCGAGGACAGCAGGCAATTGCTCATGCTGTATGTCGCCACCTTGAAAGACGGACTGTCGCAAGCGGAAGACGCAGGACAACTCCAAATCTCCCCTCTCCCGCAAGCGGGCGAGGGGAGACCACTAAGCTTCCCCTTGACTTACTCCCTAAAAACAATACCGCATGGCAAACTCTGACGCGAACATTCCCGTGGCCGTAATCGGCATGGCCTGCCGCCTGCCCGGCGCCAACGACTTGGATCAGTTCTGGCGGCTGCTCTACGAAGGCCGCAGCGCCCTGGGCCCCGTGCCCGCGGAGCGGCTCGATCGCTCGTTGTACTACCATCCGCAGCGGGGCGTGCCGGGAAAAACTTATACCGACCAGGCGGGCTTGGTTTCCTATGAACTTGGCCGGCACGCGCCGTGCCCGGTCCCGGAGGGCGTGCGGGAGAAATTCGATATCGCCCACGTGGTGCTCTGCGAGGTGGCCGCCGCCGCCTGCCGCCATGCGGGCTTGGACCCCGCGGCGCTGCCCCAGCGGCGGGCCGGGGTCTACATCGGGCATGCTTCGGCCAGCGGGTTGGCCGCCAAGCTGACCTATGCGACCTATGTGGCCCAAACGGCGCGCTACTTGCGCGAAGTCGTTGGCTTCGAACAATTGGCCGGCGGATTGGGCGACGCCATGATCCGCGAGTTGGTCG
>CAYYBU010000574.1:0-3151 GCA_964469945.1 uncultured Planctomycetaceae bacterium | reverse complement strand
TCCGGCGCCGGCACGCTGGCCTTGACCGGTTCTAACTCCTACACCGGCGGCACGATCATCAACGGTGGCATCCTGAACATCGACAGCGACAGCAACCTCGGCGCCACCAGCAGCCAGTTGATCATCAACAGCGGCGGCACCCTCCAGTCCACCGGCGCGGTGACCACCAATGCCGCCCGGCTGGTGTCCGTCGGGCCTGGGGCCGACATCGACGTGCCCAGCGGCACGCTGACCATCTCCGGCTCGCTGGCCAACGCTCCCGGCGGCTCGCCCGGCAGCTTGTGGAAGAGCAGCACCGGCACGCTGGTCCTGGCGGGCCAAGGCACCTACACCGGTTCGACCACCGTCAACGCCGGCGCCCTGGTTCTGGACCATAGCGCCGGCGTCGGCGCCCTCGGCGCCACGGCGGTCAGCATCAACGCCAACGGCACGCTGGCCGTCAAGGGAGCCGCCAGCATCGCCAGCGGCGGCAGCCTGACGACCACCGCGGCCGGCGCGCAAATCAGCCTGCAGGATTCGGGCGGCAGCGTCAGTACCTTGACGGTCAACGGCGGGTTGAACCTGGCCGCCGGCTCCGTGCTCGGTTTCAATATCGGCTCCACGGCGGGCACGAACGACCTGATCGCGGTCAACGGTGCGGTGACGCTGCCGGGCCCCAGCGGCCCCAGCACGATCAATATCTATGATCCCATCGTGGCCAACGGGAACTACACGCTGATGACCGCCACGTCGGGCGGGCTCACCGCCGGTGGCGGCGACTTCACCATCGGCAGCCATCCGAGCGGCCGCGCTACCTTCACGTTCAATAACTCGACCGCCACGCAGGAAATCCTCACCATTGCCGCCAACGCCTACGTCCCCACGACCTATTGGACCGGCGCCGCCAGCCAATCCCTCGGCGACACGGCGTACAACTGGAGCACCGGCACCACCACCAGCAACTGGTCGACCGATGCGGCGGGCGCGGCGGATCCCAACCAGGTCCCCGGTGGAATCACCGACGTGATCTTCACGGCCGCCAACGCGACGCCCAATTCCGGCAGCACCATGACCACGCAACTGGACGCCAACTTCATCATCAAGGGATTGACGATCGCTTCGACCTCCACGCAGATCGCCGCGACGGTCATCAACCCCAACGGCTACACGCTGACGCTCGGCGCCGATGGATTGACGTTGGCCTCCTCGTCGCAGTCCAGTGCTACGCTGGGCACGGGGTCGATCGTGCTGGGCAGCAACCAGAACTGGGCGAACAACAACGCCGCCCTGGGCTTGACGGTCAATGCGGGCGTCGCGCCTTTGAGCGGCGCCACGACCCTGACCCTCAGCGGCACGGGCGGCGGCGGCGTCACACTCGGCGGCGCGCTGGCCGACGGCGGCGGCACGCTGGCCGTGGTCTTCAACCAGGCCGGTACGACGCAACTCAGTGGCGCCAACACGTTCAGCGGCGGGGTGACGATCAGCAGCGGTACGGTGCAATTGGGCAACGCCGGGGCCTTGAACGCCGCCACGCCCAATTCCGTCGCCTTTGCCGCCGCGAGCACCGGTGATTTGCAACTCAACGGCAACAGCGTTGCGGTGGCAGGACTGTTCACCAATGCCACCGCGGGCACGCCGGTCGTGGAAAACGCCAGTGCCACGGCCACGGCGGCCACCTTGACCATCAACAATGCCGCCTCCGACACCTATGCCGGCGTTCTCCAGGACGGCACGGGGGGCGGCAGCCTAGCCTTGACCAAGACGGGAGGCGGCGTTCTGGCCCTGACCGGCAGCAATACCTATTCCGGTGGAACCACGCTCGGCGCCGGCACTCTCCAGGTCAACAGCGAAGCCAGTTTGGGCAACGCGTCCGGCGCGCTGACCTTCGCCGGCAACAGCACCCTCCAGTTGTTGGCCGGCTTCAGCACCGCGCGGAACTATGCCATCCAGAGTGGCGTGACGGCGACCATCGACACCAATGGTTCCAACCTGATCGACAGCGGCAACATCACCGGCAGCGGCGCCGCGGGATTGACCAAGGCGGGAGGGGGCCTCCTCAGCCTCGCCGGCTCCAACAGCTACGCCGGCGCGACCACCATCAGCGCCGGTACGCTGCAATTGGGCAGCGCCGCCGCACTGCCCGCCCAAGCCCTGGCGGGCGGCGCCAACCTGGCCGGCGCCGGCGTCCTGGATCTCAACGGCAATAGCCTGACGTTCACCGGCCTGCCAAATCTCACCGGCACGATCACCAGCAGCAGCGGCACGCCGACGCTGGCGTTCAATGTCAACGGCACGTGTGCCAACGTCCTGGCGGGCACGCTGGCCCTGTCCAATCTGGGCACCGGCACGCTGACCCTCACCAGCGCGAACAGCTATACCGGCGGCACCACCATCAACAACGGCACGATTGCGGTAACCAACAACTTGGCCCTGGGCAGCGGCACCGTCACCCTGGCCGGCGGCACGCTCAACGATACCGGCGCCAGCGGCCGAATTACGCTCGGCAATGCCATCAACGTGACGGCCAACAGCGCCATCCGCAGCGATAGCAACAACAACCTGACTCTCAATGGCAACATCTCCGGCAGCAGCACCGCCACGCTGACCTTCAACGCCAGCCTCCCGCAGTCTTTCGACTTGAACGGGAACAACACCTTCGGCGGGACTTGGACGTTCGGGACCAATGCCTACAACGTCCAGATTGGCAACGCCAATGCACTGGGCATCAATGCGACGGTGGTGAACAACAGCGGCGCCACCATCAACAACGGGCTGTTCCTCGACGGCAACAACGTGGTGGTAGGCTCGATTTCCGGCTCGGGCATTCTGAGCAACTCCAACGCCACGCCCGCGACGCTGACGACCGGCGGCAATAACGCCACCACGAACTACAGCGGTATCATCAAGGATAACGGCACCGGCTCGCTGAGCCTGACCAAGACCGGCAACGGCACGATGACCCTCACGGGCGCCAACACCTACAGTGGTGGCACTACGGTGAGCGCCGGCCAAATCTGGCTGGGGGCCAGTTCGACGGGTTCGGGAAGCTCTGTCACCGTGGGGCCGTTGGGCACCGGCACGGTGACCCTGAGTGGCGGCACGCTGAATTTGAACGCGCAAACTTTGGGCAACAATATCGTGGTCTCCACGGGGGCCTCGGCGACCATAGACA
>CAYYBU010000573.1:0-3151 GCA_964469945.1 uncultured Planctomycetaceae bacterium | reverse complement strand
ACGCGAGTGCCGTAAGCGGCGGGTTCTTGCCCGGTTTGGCGCACTCCTCGTATATTTATGGCAACACGAAGGCTAAGGACAGCCTAGGCCACGCGCTCTCTTCGGCGGTCGGCGATCCAATCGCGGCCGTCGGAATCGCCCAGGCGGCGTTGGCGTTTGCCCGAACCGACACCACTAGTCATTTGGTTGGCAGCATAACCTCGGGCGTGTACGACGCGGGCGTCGAGACTCAATACGCCGGGGCGAGCGCCCACTCCGCCGGAATCGCGGTTGCCAACGCCGGCGGCGGCTCCGACTTGGGACAACAAACATCCGGCGGCGTCGGGTCCAACTATTTCCTTCTCGCTCACGCTGCGGCGGGGAACGTGAACCCGATGCTCTCTAGCTTCAGCTACCTTAACTACAACCCGAACACCCAGGATACAAGCGCGAACAACGGCGTCGTGGTGGTGTCGATCAACAGCAGTAATTACGCCGAGGTTTATCTCGGCCAAATCAGCTTCACCTTCAGCGCGAGCAACACCGGAGCGGCCGCGAATATCAATGCGATTCCAATCGCGTCCGTGACCAGCCTAAACACTCCGGGCTCCGAATGGTTGCAGAGCGTTGATCTTTCCAGTGGCACCGCAACAAATTCGGTGCAATACTACTCCAGCACGTCGGGAACTCAGGCAGTTGCCGCGCCGGGCCTCCTCGGTGCGGTTACCATCGCGACTCCAGCCGGTTCCAGCGGCACGGCCAGTCTGAGTCTCACGGGCACGGCCGCGGATACCCGGGCGCTCTCCGGCACCAACGGCGGGACCTCGATCAACTATACCCTGAACAATACGGGAACCGCCAGCACGACTGGCGGCTGGACCGGATCGCTCACGTCAACCGGCAATCCGGCTTCCTTCACCCCCTCGCCGGCGAGCGGCGGCGTCATTACGTCCGGCGGCAGCACTGGCATTAGCGCCAACGTGACCAGCATCTCGGTAGGCCCGCAAACGTTCACGCTCGCCGTGAACGACGCCACGGACTCGCTCAGTGCGAGCACCACCAGCACGATCAACTTCGTCAACGAGCGTGGTTTCACCAACAGCGGCATCTCCTTGGGCCGCGTGGTTATCGGCAGCAGTCCCACGAGTTCCACCGCCGTGACCAGTCTTAGCAGCAGTGCCACCACGGCCACGGTGACGCTGGCCTCGGCCAGCGGCACGACGGATGGCCTGAGCCTCAACGGCGCAGGCGGGACGTTCAACGGCACCAACACCAGCGCGACGTACACCCTTGGCGGCGCCGTGAGCGGCACGGCCGGCCCGTTCAGCGGGACGTACACCATCGCGGGCACCGACGAGTTCAACAATGCCCTGTCTTCGGCGGCCACCGTGGCCATCACCGGCACGGCGGTGAACAACCGGCCGCTGATCTTGAGCGGCAGTGTGCCGGCGAACGTCCTTGCGGGCAGCACGTGGGCGTTGACCGTCAGCGGCACGGGGGCGGATACGAGCTACACCAACCCCAGCCTGACGGCCGGCAGCTACAACGCGGCGAGTGGTTTGACGGTGACCGGCGTTGCCGGGACCTTCGCCGCGGCCACGCCGACGCAGACGGTCGATCTGACCTTCAGCGGCACCGGTGCATACACGGTCACGCAGGCGGTCGCGGGCAGCGATCTGGTCAGCAACAGTCTGGTCGCCAAAGAGGGCCTCAACGGCGAGGCGCTCAACGCCAGCGGCAGCGTGAGCATCGCGACCACGGTGGGCGGCGCCACGGCGGCGGCGGGCGGGTCGACGGGCAGCTTGAGCTCGTCGTTCGGCCAGTCGCTCGATGCCGTCGTGGCGGCGGGTGCGACCTACAACAATTTGCGGTCGATCGTCACCGGCGGCACCGGAAACCTGGGTACGGTGGCCACCATCATGGCCGGCAGCAACAACAGCGGCTCGGCCGCCACGGTGACCATGGCCTGGCGGACGCGGGCAACCAACGAGTTGCCCGGCTCGGCCACCAGTCCTCCCATGAACAACGGCGCCGGGGCCGGCTTCCTGTCCAGCGACGTGGTTCAGCTCAACGGCATCGGCACCTCCGGCAGCACGGTCGATAGCTATGTGCTGGACATGACGTACAGTTCGAGTGTGTTGGGCGGCAGTAGCAACGAACAGAACGATTACACTTCCGGCCACCTGTATTTGGGCTCGCTGAGCACCACCAGCAGCACGTGGGTCAATGCCACCAGCCTGAACAGCGGCGAAGGCTCCTTGGTCGCGGCGAACCCCAGCGAATTCACGCACCTGAACGAGAGCTACCCTGCGTTGGTCAGCTACTTGAACACGAACGACCCGGGTTGGACCTTGAGCGAGATCGTCGGCGCCTGGGGCGTGGAAACCACCAATGCCCTCAGCGGCGGCGACACGGTGCCCAACGCCTGGGCGGTGGTCAATCACGACAGCGACTTCGCGGTGGTTCCGGAACCGAGCACGATCGCCCTGTTGATCGCCGGCGGCCTGGTATTGTTGCCGGTGGTGCGGCGGCGGTTGAAGAAGACCGCCTGAAGGGGCGGGGCGGAAGAATTGAACGGTTGAACGGGTGGCCGGGGTGAGGAATCACTCCGGCCACTTTTTTGTAACCGGTCACAGGGCGGGCGGGGACTGGTCCATTTTTCGGCCACGGGGCGTAATTTGCAGGGATGACGTGGTCCGAAAACAAGGACCTGTCCCCTTCTTCCCCGCCCTATGAACGGTTACACTTTTTTTGAGGATGAAGGAGCCTATGCCGTGCTGTTGAACGAACCGCCGCGGAGCCAGGGCGACGTGAATTTCGGGCTGCTGGGCATTCCGGTGCGCATTCACCCGTTGTTCTGGCTAGCGGCCCTGGTGCTGGGGGCCAATCTCCGCAACGTGCTGGAAATTCTGGTGTGGACGGCGGCCATGCTGCTGGCCATCCTGGTCCACGAGTTGGGCCATGCCGGGGCGATGCGGGCCTGCGGTTTCCGACCCTCGATCACGCTCTACGGCATGGGCGGGCTGACCTCGTACAACCAGAGTCAGTTCGCGACCGGCGTGCGGCTGCGGCCGCTGGACCAGATCGCCATCGCCCTGGCGGGCCCGGTGGCGGGCTTCGTGTTGGCCGGGGTGGTCTGCGGCGGCATGTTTTTGAGCGGACATCGCCCAGA
>CAYYBU010000572.1:0-3161 GCA_964469945.1 uncultured Planctomycetaceae bacterium | reverse complement strand
CGTTATGGCAACCGTTCACCACGATTGCCGCCCTGGGCGAACTGGTGAAGTCGGGCTTCGACCCCAAGCGGATCGAGGGGGAGATTCACCAACAGTTCGTCAATAGCTCGCCCCTGGAGATCGCCGGGTACATCGTGGCCGGCTTCCTGGGCGGATTGATCCTCAACATCATGCCCTGCGTGTTGCCGGTCATCGGGCTGAAACTCCTTTCGTTCGTCGAACAATCCGGGCATGACCGGCGCAAGGCGCTGGTGCTCAATGTGTGGTACTCGCTGGGCCTGATGTCGGTGTTCTTCGTCCTGGCCACGCTGGCGGTCTCTCCGAAGCAACTCGGCTGGGGGCAGTTGTTCAGCTACACCGGATTCACCATTTCGTTGGCCGCGGTCGTGTTTGTCATGGGGCTTAGCTTCCTGGGGGTCTGGGAACTGCCCATCCCTGGTTTCGCGGGCCGGGGCAAAGCCGGCGAACTGGCGGCCAAGGAAGGCGCGACCGGGGCCTTCGTCAAAGGCGCCTTGACCACCGTGCTGGCCACGCCATGCACCGCGCCCTTCCTGGGCACCGCCTTAGCTTGGGCCGTGGCGCAGCCGCCGCAGTTGACCTATGCCGTGCTGCTCTCCGCCGGCCTGGGCATGGCCAGTCCTTACTTGCTGATCGGCGCCTTTCCGCAACTGATTCGCTTCCTCCCCAAGCCAGGCGCCTGGATGGATACCTTCAAGCAAAGCATGGGTTTCCTGTTGTTGGGTACGGTGGTCTATATCTTCACCTTCCTGGAATTGCCCCTGGTGGTGCCAACCCTCGGGTTGCTTTTCGCACTGTGGGCCGCCTGCTGGTGGATCGGACGGATATCCCCCCTGGCCGAGCCCGGCGCCCGCGCACGGGCGTGGCTTGAGGCGGCCGCCTTTGCCGGGGTGGTGTGGATCTTCATGTTCCCCGGCCTGGGCCGGATCGCCGGCGGCTCCCTCGCTTTTGATGGCCTCGCCGACGTCATGCGCGACCGTTTCGACCGCCAGGTGCATCGCCGGGCGTCGCTGATCGCCCTCGACCGGCAGCCCGAGAAGAGCGTGGGCCGGAAAACCGTCCTGGTCGATTTTACCGCCGACTGGTGCCCGACCTGCAAAGTGTTTGAGGCCACCGTCCTGAACACCGCCACGATTACCGACGCGGTGCGGAAGAACGGCGTGGTGACGCTACAGGCGGATTGGACCCATGCCGAAGACTCGCCTGAGGTGACGCGGATGCTGGAGACCTTGGGCTGCAAAGAGATTCCGGTGCTGGCGATCTTTCCGGCCGGCGACCCCAATCGCCCCATTGTCTTTCGCGGCGGCTGCACGCAACAGACGCTGCTGGACGCCCTGGAGAAGGCCGGCCCGTCGAAGCTCTGACGCGACGTGTCGCAAGAATGTATCCGGCACACGCCGTGTGCCGTTGCCGGGCGGCACACGGCGTGTGCCGGATACGTTGAAAGCCGGTCCGTCACTCTCCCCACACCACGCCGCCGGCACCCGGCTGCACGCGGCCGATCGGCCAACTCGTCACTCCCGAGCGGGCCAACTGCCGCTGGATGCTTTCGGCAAAGTGCGGGTTGACGACCATCACCAGGCCGATGCCCATGTTGAAGACCTGGTCCATCTCGGCCTGCTCGACCTCGCCCAGCCGCTGCATCCAGGTGAACACGGGCGGCACCGGCCAGCTATCGCGGCGGATTACCACCTGGACGTTTTGCGGCACGATGCGGCCGAGATTCTCGTGCAGCCCGCCGCCGGTGATGTGGGCAATGCCGTGGACGACGTTCTTCACCCGATAATTGCTCAAAACCTGCCGCACGGCGCGCACGTAAATTCGCGTCGGCTCCATGAGTGCCTGCCCGACGCTCTGCCCCAGTTCCTCGACGTGGTCCTCGACCTTGAAACCGCCGATGTCGAAGACGATTTTTCGGGCGAGGCTGTAGCCGTTGGAATGCAACCCGGTCGAGGCCAGTCCCAAGGCTACGTCGCCGGCCACGATCGCCGAGCCGTCGATGACCTGTTTCTTCGAGACCACGCCGACACAAAAGCCGGCCAGGTCGTAATCGCCCGGGGCGTACAGATCGGGCAGGATGGCCGTTTCGCCGCCCAACAGGGCGCAGTCGGCCTGCACGCAACCGGCCGTAATGCCTTCGACCAGCCGCTGGAGCAACTCCGGATCGTCCTTGGGCATGGCCACGTAATCGAGGAAAAACAGCGGCTCGGCGCCGCAACACAGCGCGTCGTTGACGCTCATGGCCACCAGGTCGATGCCCACCGTGTTGTGGATGCCCGTCGCGATGGCCACCTTCAGCTTCGTTCCCACCCCATCGGTACAGGAGACCAGAACGGGGTCTTCATACTTGCGGGCGAAGAGTTGGTTGGTGAAATCGAGTTGAAACAGCCCGGCGAACCCACCATCAAGTGGTAGTACTCGTGGAGTATATGTTTTGCCCAACAGTTTGGGCAGCCTCGCCATCGACTGGCGATAGACTTCCAGATCGACGCCAGCATCCTTGTATGTCGCTTTTGCCATGATCTCGTCCAAAATAGGGATGGGTCGTATTCTAAAGGAAAGCGCAGGCGGGGGAAAGCCAGGAGAACTGCAAAGTCCAACACAAAGGGGTCAGGTCCATGTTTTCGGACAAGGTTTTTCCCGGAAGACAGGGCGCTTGGGCCGAAAAATGGACCGGACCCCGGACTTTGCAGTTCTCCTGGTGGAAAGCGGGCCCCGCGAAACCACCCAAAAGGAAATCGGTTTCACTGATTTTTCCGTTCTTGACAGACGGCCGAGAACTTGCAGAATTGGGGAACCACGCTTGCTGGCCACGCCATCGGGCGCTGCGAGAACGGCCCGCGCCCCCTTCCTCAAGGAGAGTCACATGAACTGGACCCAGCGATCCTCTTGGTGCGCGATGTCGGCGATGCTATTGGCCCTGGGGCTGATCCTGCCGGGATGTGAGCAGACGCCGGAAGCGAAGAAGGCGCCCGTGCCGCAAACGACCAACAAGGCGGATGCGGTCAAGCCGGACGAGCCCGCCGCCAAGCCGGAACCGCCGGTGAAGAAAGCAGACGAACCGGCCGCCTAGTCGGAAACGCCTGCCCATAAGCCGCTCGAGCTAGCCGTTAAGCCCGCGGATCAAACCAACGCCGCGCCGG
>CAYYBU010000571.1:0-3166 GCA_964469945.1 uncultured Planctomycetaceae bacterium | reverse complement strand
CCGGGGGCTGCTCGGTTTTCTCGGCGACTTGGGCCAGCGGGGATGGGGATTTCTCTCCGATCACTCGTTCTTGGTTTCCGCGCTCGCGGTGCTGGTGTTGGTCGGCACGCTAACGGCCACGGCGGTCTACCACGCCGCACGCGGCCGTGGCGGCGCGGGCATCGCCAGCGGGAATTCTGCAAAGGGACCCGAGAACGACGCCGTTGTGCCGCGATCGGGCCAGCCCAATGCCGACCCGGCCACCCTCCATTTCCCGGTGGAAAACGTCGCCGTCGCGCGACTGGCGCAGGTCACCGGTTGCCGCTGGAACGGGGCGGCGCCTGCGCCCGAGCCGGGCGAGGGCCTGACGGCGGGACGCTCCTTGAACCTGGTTTCCGGGGTGGCCGAGATCGACTTCGACATCGGGGCCAAGGTCATCTTGCAAAGCCCGGCTGCTTTCCAGGTGGAATCCGCCAGCAGTGCCCGGCTGGAAATGGGCAAAGTGACCGTGGAAATCAACCGGGACGCCGCCCGCGGCTTCAAGATCTACACGCCGCGAGCCACCTTCGTCGACCAGGGGACGGAGTTCGGCGTCGAGGTCACCCCCGGCGGAGGCAGCAAGGTCCACGTTTTCAAGGGCAAGGTCGAGGTCGACCTGAAGGCCCGCGAGGTCGGACCCCAGTGCCTGTTTGCCAACCACGGCGCCCGCCTGGAAGCGGGCGACGACGGCATGATGCTGGTGGCGGACACGGGCGAGTGCTTCATTCGCTCCATCGCCCAGGCGCAGCGCGACCGGCACGTGGTGGCCTATTGGCGCTTCGAGGACCATCCCGTCGGCATCGTTGTGCCCGACACCAGGGCCAATGGCGCCGCCGTCCGCGGCACGGTGGATTCGTCGTTCAACGGCAACGACCTGTTTACCCACACGGACCGGACGCGGCCGACCTTCTCCGCCGACGTGCCGGCGGCCGTGGTGCCGCAGAGCGGCGCGGCCAATTGCGGCTGCCTCGACAATACCGAGCCGCCTGCCGGCGGCGCGCCCACCCGCGACGTCTACACCCGCTCCCGCTTCAGCCACGCGGCGCCCATCGACATCCAGAAGATCACCCCCGCCCAGTGGACGATCGAGGCATCGGTCAAGCCGGGGCGGTTGCAGCAAGGCATCCAGACGTTCGTGGGCCGCGACGGCGCCGCTCCCGGCGAGGCCGTGTTGGTGGCCTCCCGCTTGGCCTTCCAAATCACCAGCCAGGATCGTTTCAGCATCCGCTTCGCCGACGTGGAGAACCGCTTCCACGAGGCGGTCGCCGGGCAATTGGCCGTGCAGCCGAACCACTGGTATCACTTGGCGGCCGTGAGCGATGGCCACACGCTGCGGCTCTACGTGGATGCGCTCGATGGCCGGGGCTATCGACTCCAGGCAACCGTCCGGCTGCCGGAGACCGGCTCCACGGCGCTGGGCAACTGCAGCGACGAGGCCGAATGGAGCATCGGCCGCGGCCGCGTGGCCGGGAAGCCGGCGGAATGGTTCCAAGGCTGGATCGACGAGGTTCGCGTCAGCGACGTGGCCCTGGATCCGGCCGACTTCCTGTTCGCCAACAAAACCGGCTCCCCGTCCCCTATCGCCAACGGGAGCAATCCCTGAAATGGACGACTCAATCGCCAAATCCGGACAAGTGTTTTGCATAACCGGTGGATTCGTTGATAAAGTTGGAATAGTTGCTCTGGGGCGTTCAACGCAAAGTTCCGAATAATCGTTCTTTTGTGAAGGTTTCGACTGACGGCCGTATCGGTCGTTTCGCTCTGGTCTCGGTAACACAACCGTCATCCATAGGCTTGGCTTTCGCCGCATTGCTCTGGTGAGCCTCACGAACGGGAGAAAAAACATGTCGCCATCTTGTTGCCTCCGCAGTGCCGTCCGTCTGCTGGTTGCCGCCGCGTGCGCGGTTGTTTTGGGCTTCGCCCCGCCGGCACGGGCCGCCAACACCAATGCCACCTGGCTCGATACCGGCACCAACGCCAGTTGGAACACCGCCACCGACTGGGCCTCCGGCGTCGCCCCCGGCTCGACCGTCGCCATCACCGGCAGCAACGCCGACACCAGCATCGCCACCTTCAACACGGCGGTGGGCACCTAAGGCACCGCGGGCAGCCCCCTCGTCATCGACTCGACGAGCGAGAACGTCGGGGGCATCACGTTCGACCTGGCGGGCGGCAGCTACACCATCGGCGCCACGGCCGGCAACAGCCTTTATTTGAGCAGCGGCGGCTCGATCCAGATCGTCGGCACGCTCACGGCCACCAACGCCGTCGAGACGATCAACGCCCCGCTGGTCATCGAAGGCGCCAGCGGCACGTACACCTTCGCCAACAACAGCGCCAACGGCACCGTCGCGGGCGCCGGCACCTTGAATTTCGGCGGCGCCATCAGCGGCGGCGCGGCGGGCGCCATGGTCTTGAACCTGGGCGGCTCGAACACCAACGCCAACACCATTAGCGGCATCATCGGCAACGGCTCGGCAACCAGCTTGGGCGTCACCGAGAACGGCACCGGCACCTGGGTCCTCTCCGGCGCCAACACCTACACCGGCGGCACCACCGTCAGCAGGGGCACGCTCCAGATCGTCAACGGCGCGGGCGGCACCGCCAGCATCACCGTGCCGGTGCTGGGAGGCGCCGGCAGCGCGGGCGGGGCCTCGGTCGCCTCCGGCGCCACGCTCTGGCTCGACTACGCGCTCGGTTCGACCGCCAACACGGCGACCTACTCCGGCGCGTACAGCGGCACCGGCACCATCATGGTGACCGCGCCCGGCGCCAGTAATGCCGCCACCGCCGCCTTGTCCGGAAATCTCAGCGGCTTCACCGGCACCTTCGATCTCTTCCCCAACAACGGTTCCCAGGGCAAGACAAGCGTCACCAACGCCATCCAGGCGGACACGCCCACGGGCGCCACATTCAAGGTGGAAAACGGCACCACGCTCTATCTCGCCACCGGGTTGACCTATAACGACAGCCTGCAACTCTATGGGTTGGGCAATGCCGAGAACCTGGGCGCGCTGCGCATCGAGAGCGGCACGACCTGGTCCGGCGGCGTGACCCTGTTCGCCAATGCCAGCCTCGGCAGCAATAGCGGCACCGGCACCGTCAGCGGCAATATCACGGGCGCCGGTTTCGGCATCACCAAACTGGG
>CAYYBU010000570.1:0-3166 GCA_964469945.1 uncultured Planctomycetaceae bacterium | reverse complement strand
CCGCGCCAGTTCAGCCAGCTTAAATTGTCGCAGCGGGCGATTGATGCGCAGGGCGACCTGCAGCATGACGGCGCAGGCCAGCCCATGGGAGACGCGGCAATGGATCCCCAGGGCGGCCGCCACGCCGTGGGCCATTCCCAGGCCGGAGTTGGCCAAGGCCATGCCCGACAACAACGCGGCATGGGCCATGGCCTCGCGCGGCGACCGCGAGGCGCCCTGTTCGACCGCCGCGGCGATGGCGGGCAGGGCCAGCCGCAGCCCCTGGACGCTCAATGCCTGCGGGATCGGCTGCGCCTTGCGGGAAATATAACTCTCGATCAGTTGGGTGATAGCGTCCATGCCACTGGCGGCCGTCACCGCGGCCGGTACGGTAACGGTCAATTCCGGATCGACCAAGGCGATCCGCGGCAGGATCCGCGCGTCGCGCAGGCTTTTCTTGAAGGGCGGATCGTAGCAGGATATCACCGCGTTGCGCGTCGCCTCGGCGCCGGTGCCGGCCGTCGAGGGCATTGCCAGCACCGGCAACGGCGCTTCGGTGATCTGCAAGCCGCGGCCGACGTTCTCCAAGTAGTCTCGGACCGTCGTGCTCTGCGGGTTGGTCGCCATGGCCGCGGCCGCTTTGGCCAGATCGATGGCCGCGCCGCCGCCGACGGCCAGCATGAAATCACCCGGCGCGGCATCGCGCTGGCGAAGTTCCGCGGCCAGGCGGTCGACGTCGCCCACCTCCGGCTCGTGCGCGATCGTTGCCGCCGATACAACTTCAATGCCGGCGGCGCGCAAGGCCGCGGCGATTTCGGCCATGACCGGTTCGGCGACGGCGGTGGGCAAGCCATCGACGATCATGGCGCGGCGTCCCAGCGTAGCGCCCAAGACGCCGACTTCGCGGCGGCGTCCCCAGCCGAACACGATCCGCTGGGGGGCGAAGAAATCGTAATGAAGGTTCATGGTTTCGGCGGCGCAGCGGTCAGGTGTTGTCCAGCGAGGTGGATGGAAGGAAAGCGGCAATTGCTTCCCATCTTAACGATGTCGAGGATGGATGACTACGGTTGACGCCCGGTATCGCCCACCGGTGTTTCCTGCGGCACTACGGGACAAGCCGGCAGTGCCACTCCGCACGCGGCAAAAACTGGAGCTGTTCCCAGGCTTGCGCGGAAGCTGTATGGATGGTAGCGAGGGGGAGGGGCGGTGGGCGGATTTTCTGGGAATTGGGAAAAACCCTGCGCGCGAACTGGCCGATAAGGAGTGTAACGAGCCGACCGCGAATAAAAAATAACGGTGGCAAGCGGGCTGCGGAGACCTCCGTAGCATTGACGCGCGAAGATGGCAGCCAACTTATTGGCAAAGCGTTATAAAGACTTCGTCGCGTCGTTATGGAAACCAGGTTGGTCGAAGTAGGTGTCGGTCAGCCAGTCCATCGCAACCCGCGAAGGGTCCTGCAATCCAGGCGAATCCTTCTTCAAAAGCCCTTCGCAGCCCCAAAAGGCCTGCGAAGGGTTTTTTATTGCGCGACGGGCATCGGTGCTGCGGCGCCAAGGGGACAGTCCCGTTTTCGTCGAACGAAAACTGGGACAGTCCCCACGCGGTCGGACACCCGCGGCCCGGCGGCCCATAAGCAAGGGGCAATTCGGGGACTGTCCCGATTTTTGTGGCAGGAGGCCACGAAAATGGGACTGTCCCCCTCGGCCGTACGGAGGACGTCAGAACGTCAACGCCCGCTCCGCCTCTTCAATGCGTCGATGAATTTCCTGGCGGTGAATCGGCACGGCGGCCGGACCGGTTACGCCCAGCTTGACGCGGTTGCCTTGCACCTCCAGGACCGTGACGGTGATTTCGTTGCCGATGACAATGCTTTCACGGCACTTGCGCGAGAGGATTAACATAGGTCCCTCCTTGACAGAAAAATCCTTTGGTTTTTTCCGGGAGCGGGATCCCGGCGCCGCAATTTCATCAACTGCGGCTGTTATATTTCCAGATCATATCCGTTTCTCCGCACGGATCAAGGCCAGTTTGAGACGGAATCTCAACTCGCGCAGGAAAAAGCGGCCGGCGCCGCCCCTTAGGCGTCGGAAGACAATTAACTACCGACTTTGTTCTGTAGGGAACGCCCTCCGTGGCGTTCCATGACGTGCGAGAAATGCCTTTTTCCGGGGCACGGAACGCCGCGGAGGGCGTTCCCTAC
This sequence comes from uncultured Planctomycetaceae bacterium, assembly GCA_964469945.1. Lineage (GTDB taxonomy): Bacteria > Planctomycetota > Planctomycetia > Pirellulales > Thermoguttaceae > CAYYBU01. The sequence goes on along the minus strand of CAYYBU010000570.1, from coordinate 987 downwards.
CATGACGCTTTCATCGTCGATTGCGGTAGTTAATTGTCTTCCGACGTATTACCCCTCGCAATCGAGGACACTTGAGCAGTGCGGGAAGATACGTTACGCTCATGGTTGGCCCTCGACGAGGCGGAGATTGGCAGTGCGGCGACAAGTCGCCGCACTCCAAGGTTCGTTCGCCGCTTGTCGCATAACAAGGAGCATTCATGGGCATCACCCCTGGCGCCGACATGGAGGCGCGCTATCAAAGCCGCTTGAACCGTTACGTGACCGCCATGCGGAACGGCAAGCCGGACATGATTCCCATCCGGCCGTTCGTGGCCGAGTTCACCGGCGTCCATGCCGGCTATACCTGCCAGCAACTGGCGCACGACTATGAAACGGCCTTCGCCGCCGCACGCTGTTGTGCCGCTGATTTCGACTGGGACGCCGTCGTCTCCAACATGGTCTACGTGTGGACCGGGCTCACTCAGGCGCTGGGGCTGAAGTACTACGGCATTCCGGGCATCGACGTGCCGGCCAACACGGGCTTTCAGTACCGCGAGCCGCCCGTCCACGAGGCCTTCATGCGCGCCGACGAATACGATCAGTTGATCGAAGATCCCACCGGCTTCCTGCTGAACGTCTGGCTGCCGCGGGTCTCGACGGCCATCCGTGGCCCGGGCCAGCCGGCCAGCGGCGAGAGCAACCTGGCCCTGGTCAAAGGCGGCATGGCCATGCTGCAATACTTCCAGGCCTTCGCCACGCAAAACGCCCGCCTGCGCGCCGAGTCGGGCACGGTGTCGGCCATCGCCGGCATCTTCAAGGCCCCCATGGATATCATCGCCGACAAGCTCCGCGGTTACTTGGGGCTGGTCGAAGACCTGTTCGAGCGCCGCGACAAGGTGGTGGCGGCCTGCGAGGCCCTGATGCCGCACCTGTTCCACGTGGCGATGACCACGGCCGATCCGCAGAAACAGGTCCCCATCGGTTACTGGATGCATCGCGGCGGCGTGC
>CAYYBU010000569.1:0-3170 GCA_964469945.1 uncultured Planctomycetaceae bacterium | reverse complement strand
CCAGCAGACCGAAGGCGGCCAGCATGAGGATGCCGATGCCGGCGCCGAAATAGCCGCCATAAATGCCCACCAGCAGTTGCACCACGAGCACGACCGCCCAGCGGGTGCGCCGCCACGCGGTGGCCGCCTGTGGGGGCCGCCGCCGCCAGCGTGCCAACGGCTCGTCGGCCACGAACAACAGGGTCGCCAGCAGCAACAGGTAGGGGACCACGGTGGCGAAGGTCTCATTCCCGGTGTTCAGCAGCAGCAGCGCCCCCAGCACGCCGCCCACAAAACTGGGAACCGCCAGCAGGGCGATCTGTTTTCTGCTGCTGCCCAGTTCCGTGCGATAGGCCCAAAAGCTGCTCAAGGCCCCGGGCCAGAGGGCCACGGTGCTGGTGGCGTTGGCCACGCGTTCCACCTGGCCGGCCCAGATCAGGGCGGGAAAGGTCAATAGCGTGCCGCCGCCCGCCACGGCGTTGACGACCCCGCCGAGGACGGCCGAGCCGCCGAGAATCAGATCCTGGAAAATCGCGTGCATGGGCATGGGTTCGACTCAACGCCCCTTTCCCGTAAACGCTTGGAACAAGGCGACCAACTTCTGCATGACTTCCGGTTCCGGCAGCGGCAGTTTCAGGTACGATTGTCCGCTCTGTCGATCGCGCGCGATCAGTCCGTTCAGACCCCGCGCGGCGGCAGGGTGCTGCCGGTCGGCGCCGCCGGCGGTCAGCGCCTCGCTCACCTTCTCCAGCAACGACTGGCCGGCCGCCGCCACGTCACGCCACAATTGTTGCTGGGGTGTGATGGCCTCGATCACTTCGGCCGCCTCGACCAGCTCGTCCGCAGCCGCCGCCTTGGCCGCAGTCTCCGTGGCCGGTTGCGGCTCGGTGGGCATCGCCGCGGGAATAGCGGTGGTCACCTGGTCGACCGATTCCAGGAATCGCTTCAGTTTCGTGCCGCCCAGGAACACTTCGTCGTCGCCCTGGTCCAACACGCCGGCGAACATCGACTTTTTGAAGGCCAGCAGGCTGAGCATGCCCTCTTCGATGGTCCCCTGGGCGATGTAATGCACGGCGCGGACGGGGCGACGTTGCCCAAGGCGGTGGATCCGGCCGATGCGCTGCTCCAGGACCGCCGGGTTCCAGGGCTGATCGAGATTGATCACCGTCGAGGCGTTTTGCAGGTTCAACCCCACGCCGCCCGCATCGGTGGCCAGGAACAGCCGGCAGGCCGGGTCCTCCTTGAACTGGCGAACGAGATTTTTCCGCTGCGGCCCCGGGACGCCGCCGTGGAAGAGCACGTGCGGCCATTTGCGGCGCTCGAGCCGGCGGACGACCAACTCGTGCATCCGCAGCCATTGGCTGAACACGACCACTTTCGCCTCCGGCTCTTCTCGGATCTCGTCCAGCAGGCGGACCATCTCGTCGGCCTTCACGCCGTAGTCGGTCTTCTTGTCCAACAAATACGTGCTGTTGCACGACATCCGCATGTTTTGCAGGGCGATGCGCATCCGCAGTTGGTCGGCCTCGTTGAGGAAATGGTAGCGCCGCCACTTGGCCACCAGGCGGGCCACGGTCTGGCGGTTTTCCTCGTGCAGTTCCGCTTGCTGCTCCGTCATGGGAACGAAGAAACGCTTTTCCAACCGCTCGGGCAACTGCTGCAACACCTTGTCCTTGGTCCGCCGCACCAGGATCGGCGCCAGCGTGCGGGAAATCTCGGAGAGGTTGCGATAGCCGATCACCCGGCCGCTCTCGTCGACGTGCTGGTGCTCGGCAAGGAAGCGAAACATCGGCCCCAGGCGGAAGCGATCGACGAACTCCACGATGGAATACAGTTCTTCCAGGCGGTTCTCCAGCGGCGTGCCGGTCAGCACCAGGGCATAGGGCGATTGCAGTTGCTTCACGCTCTGCGCCGTGCGCGTCTGCCAGTTCTTGATCCGCTGCGCCTCGTCGAGGATGATCATGTCCGGCTGCCAGCGGCGGATGGCCTCCAGATCGCGGCCCACGACGTCGTAGTTGGTCAGCTTGTAGAACGACTCGGCGGCATACAGTTCCGCGCGCCGCGGCGAGAGGCCTTCCACCACCACGGCCGTGCGGCCGCTGAACTTCTCGATCTCCTGCTGCCACTGGTGCTTCAACGAAGTGGGCGAGATGATCAGCACCCGCTCGATGCCGGCGGTGCGGGCGAGGATTTCGGCCGCGGCGATGGCCTGGATGGTCTTGCCCAGTCCCATATCGTCGGCCAACAGGGCACGGCCGGCCTTGGCGGCAAACAGCGCGCCCTCGCACTGATAAGGATACAAGGGCACCGCGAGCAGCTTCTTGAAGGCCGCGCTGCGGATGCCCTGGGGAAACGCCCGCTCGATGCGCTGGGCCAGTTCCGTGCGATCGCGCACCTGCGCCACTGCGGCCAGGGCGTCGTCGTAACAGCGCAGTTCATGGCCATTGCCGCCGGCCTTCTTGAGGAAGTCGTGGAAATGGGCGAAGCCGTCGGGGCCCAGCCGGCCCTCGGCGTCGAAGTAGCGCCGCGCCAACGCCCGGGTCGCGGCCGGACATTCGCTGCCGGCCTGGAACATCACTTCCCGCTTGGCCCCGTGGCGCAGGAACACTTCCGAATAGGGCGGATGGAAACCGGCGGCCAGGAGCTTTTTACCGCCCGGCTTTTTCTCCAGCCGGGCCAGGGTGAATTCGACGTGCTTGCAGGTGCCCAACGTATTGACGGCGAAATCGGGGCACGAGCAGTAGTTGATACCCGGCGCGGCGCCGCGAACTGCCACCCGATACGACCGCCGCGATTGCGGATTGAAGACCTCGAATTCGGAGAAGATCGGCTCGGTGCCCAGGTTCTTGAGGCGGAACTTCTGCTCCCGCCCGAACTGGCGGCGCAGAGCGACTTGCCACTCCTCCAACGACATGTTGTCGGGCTTTCGCGTTCGCGACAGTTTTTTCTCAACAGTCTTATGCTTCGGAACGGCCCGGCCTGCCCTGCGTTTCATCGCTTTCCCCCTTGCGTCCATGGGTCTTTGACTTCGGATAAATGTACGCAAGCAGGGCGGAATGTGCAAGATGCGGGGACGGAATGAGCGGAACGACGGCCCACCACTTTTCTCCCCTCGCCCGTAAACGGGAGAGGGGCCGGGGGTGGATTGCTAAAAACTTTCCAGGCTGAGCAGTGGTTTTGTATCCTGTTTT
>CAYYBU010000568.1:0-3177 GCA_964469945.1 uncultured Planctomycetaceae bacterium | reverse complement strand
GGCTACCAGGTCACGGCGGACGCCACCACGATCAACAAAGCCCAGGCGTCTTCCGTCGGCTTCACTTTGACCGGCGCCGAGAGCGGTATGACATACCAATACACGATCAGCTCCAGTGCTGGCGGTACGCCAGTGACCGGAACCGGGAAAATCACTTCGACCACTCAGGACGTGACGGGAATCAGCGTCGCTTCGCTGCCTGACGGCACCCTCACCTTCAGCGTGACTTTGACCGACGCGGCCGGCAACGTCGGTGTCGCAGCCGTCGCCACGGCCACACTCGATCAAACGCCGCCCAGCGGCTATGGGATCACGGCGGATGTCAACCCGATCGACTCGGCCCAGGCGTCTGCGGCCGGTTTCACCCTGACGGGCGCCGAGAGCGGCGCAACCTACCAATACACCGTGACCTCCGACGGCGCCGGCAGCGCGACCTTGTCGGGCAACGGCGGGGTTTCCTCCTCGACGAGTATGGATGTGCCCATCAACGTCGCGACGCTACCGGCCGGAACGCTCACCTACACGGTGACTTTGACCGATGTGGCCGGCAACGTCGGCACCGCGGTCACCACCACGGCCACGCTCGACTAGTGGTCTGTTGCTCTTGGATTGATTGGCTGGGTGCCACTGCTGGCTTGCGCAGCAGGGCCGAACCGGTTGCCGCGTAAAACACTGCTGGATAGGCTAAATAGCGTTGCGTGATTCCAGGAGGAATGGCTGTAGGGAACGCCCTCCGTGGCGTTCCGTCTCAGCGATACGCCCGGAACGCCACGGAGGGCGTTCCCTACACGGTTCGCTTCAAACCTCCTGGTGCGGCCGAGGGGGACGGTCCCCGATTTGGGCCCTGGATGACCTCTGCCATACCCATAATGAAGGGTATGACTGGGCAAGCATGGCTTGCTTCCCTGGACATCGGCATTGAACGACAGGGCCTATTTGTGGTAAGAGACGCAGTTTGTGACGCCCGGCCTCTAGGCGGCAACTCACTCTTAACCCGGATTATTCATGGGCCGGGGGTGAGGGTGCAGTGTGTATTCTTGAAGCCCGAAGCGCAAGCGAGGCGACCCGTTGTTTGTCCCTCGCTTGCGCTTCGGGCTTCCATGCGGGCGTGAATAATCCCGGTTAAGAGCCCGCAGGCCCTGGCACGACGAAAGGGAATTCGTCGCAACCAATGAGCGTGGATCCCGGCAAGTGTACCGACGAGGAGTTGGCCGCCGAAGCTGCCCGCGAGAGCTCCGATGGACCGGCATTCGTTGCCATCGTCGATCGTTTTCGGCAACGGGTATGGCGGATCTGTTATCGTTTGCTGAATAACGAGCAAGATGCCAACGACGCGGCCCAAGAGGTCTTCTTGCGGTTGTTCCTGCACCGGGGCGATTTCGCCGGCCGCTCCAAGTATGCCACCTGGGTCCACGGCATCGCCGTCCGCACCTGCCTGACGCTGCGGCGCAGCCGGGGGCGGCGGCAGCGGCACGAGAACGTGGCCGCCGATACGCAATGGGAATCGCAACAGCCGGCCCGCGGCGACGCGCCGCCCGGGTTGGCGATGGATCTGTTGAACATGTTGGAAATGCTCGACGAAGAAGATCGCGCCATGCTGTTGCTGAAACATGCCGAGGGCTACGAGTACGAAGAACTGGCGGCGATCTTCGAGCTCTCCGTCAGCGCCTGCAAGATGCGGCTGAGCCGCGCCCGCGACAAACTGCAACATCGCTACGCCGAGCACAAACCCTAGCATAAGGCACGCGCCGCGTGCCGTCCGTTTATTGCGGCACACGGCGCGTGCCTGATACAAACAAATAAACCAACCAGCCAACCTATTTTACCGAAGCAATGCCATGTCGAATGATTTTCTCGATCAACTGGCCACGATCGAAGTGCAGGAGCCGCCGCCCGAGTTCGGCCGCCAACTGCACCAACGCGTGAATCGCGCGCTGCTGGTCCAACACCTCTTCGGCTTGGCGCTGGGCAGCATCCCGTGGGCGATGCGGCATTTCCTGCTCGGCACGCTGGGCGCCATCGTGTTCACCGTGACGGGAAAGTTCGACGACCAACGGCGGCGAAAAGAAGAAAATTCTCCGTGACGCGCCGCGGCACGCCGGCAACAGAACCTATGACGACCGAATGAACACGGTCGCAAACAACACACACGTTCGGTTTTTTATCGTAAAGGGGAAACAAGTATGGCAGACGTTACCACTACTCTCGACACGTTCAAGACGGCCTTTATCGACAGCGTCAACAAGGCCGGCAACCAGATCGGTCAGTTCGCGCCCAAGGTGCTGATCATGCTGGTCGTCGTGGTCGTCGGTTACCTCGTGGCCCGACTGGTCGCCCGGCTCTTCACTGCCTTGAGCGAGAAAGTCGGCCTGCAGTTGGCCGCGGAACGCAGCGGCCTGGCCGAATCCATGCAGCACATGGGCATCCGCCGCAATGTGCCGGCCATCGTCGGCACCATCGTCTTCTGGCTGCTCATGTGCGTCGTCGTCATGATGGCCTTCAACATTCTCGACATGAAAGAACTCTCCGTGGCCACCGTCATCCTGATCGGCTACATCCCGAATCTGCTGGTGGCGACCGTGTTGGTGGTGGTCGGCCTGTTGCTGGCCAGCTTCCTGCGGGGCGTCGTGGCGACCAGTGCCGATCGGCTGGGAATTTCCTATGCCGAGCACCTGGCCAACGGCTGCTATTACGTGCTGGCCCTGCTGACCTTCAGCGCCGCCTTTAGCCAACTGGGCATCCAGTTCGCGCTGCTGAATTACCTGGTCCTGATCGTCTTCGGCGGCCTGGCCTTGGCCTTCGGCCTGTCCTTCGGCCTGGGCGGTCGCGACGTGATGGCCGGTATTCTCGCCGGCTACTACCTCCGCCAGCGTCTCAATGCCGGCGACCACGTCGAGGTGGCCGGCCTGGAGGGCAAGGTCCGCGAGGTCGGCCCGGTGGCCACGATCGTCGAGACCGGAGAGGGCGGCCTGGTGAACCGGCATACGGTGCCGAACACCAAGATGCTCAACGAAGCCGTGCGTTAAGCGAAAACCTCCGCCGCCGCAAGGCAGTTGCGGACGCCCCGGGGTCAGCGATGACCTCGGGGCGGCTTTGTTTCTTGAAAGCACAAAAGGGGAGCAGGAAAAAGGGGACAGGCACCGTGGCGGCAACGTTTCTGCTTAGGCCACACCGGCT
>CAYYBU010000567.1:0-3179 GCA_964469945.1 uncultured Planctomycetaceae bacterium | reverse complement strand
TATCCTGATTCTCTGTGCCGGGGAGAGCACCAACACGCCACTGGCGGAAATCACGGCCGAGGAATGGGCGCGGATCATCGCCGTCAACCTCAACGGCCCATTCCACGTGCTTCAGGCCGCGCGGCCCATGCTGCTGCCGGGCTCTTCGGTCGTCACCGTCGCCTCGGTGGCCGGTCAGACGGGCGTGCCGCACCATGCGCACTACGCGGCGGCCAAGGCGGGGCTCATCAATCTGACCAAAAGCGCCGCCCGTGCCTTGGCCCCGCACGTGCGGGTAAACTGCATAGCGCCGGGGATGACGTTGACTGAAATGGGACGTCTGACCGCGACGGCCTTGCCGCCCGATTACGCCCAGAAGAACCTGCTCACCGGCCGGTTCGCCCAGCCGGATGAAATCGCCCGGCTGATCGCCTTTGTCGCCAGCCCCGTGGCTGGGTTCATGACCGGGGCGACCATCGACATCAACGGCGGGCGGTTGTTACGATAACTCAGACAGCCTTGAGGAACGGCCATGGTCCACCAAGAGCAATTCTCCTTCGAGACGACGGGCCATCGGCACATGGCCAATGTCACCGACCAGGTTGCGGCCATCGTCGGCCGCTCGGGCATCAAGACGGGCATCGTCCAGGTATTCTGCGTGGGCAGCACGGCGGCGGTCGGCGCGATCGAGTTCGAGCCCGGCCTCCAGCGTGACCTGCCCGAAATGCTGGACCGCCTGATCCCGTCCAGCCGCGACTACGGTCACGAACGGGCTTGGCACGACGGTAACGGCCATTCGCACTTGCAGGCCACGCTCTTGGGGCCGTCGCTTTCGGTGCCCGTGGCCGAGGGCAAGCCGATGTTGGGCACTTGGCAGCAGATTTTCCACTTGGAGTGCGACGTGCGTCCGCGACGACGCACCGTGGTGGTGACGGTCATGGGGGAGTAGCGAAATGGCCATCACTTGTTGCCGTAGATGCCTGGCCAAGTGGCACCGTATTCCCGAAGGCCAGCCCCTGACGCCGGAGCAGATCGACTACATCATTGCCGTGCTTGCGCGGTGGCTGTCCACCATTGAAGAGAGCAATCCGAATGAGGAAGGCGATTTGTGCTGAGCAGGGTTCACGCGATCCACCTCCCCCACCCCTTCACAGACTCGTTACAATGGGAGATGAGGGGCCGTCACACTTTCACGCCCCCGAGCGGAGGATGCCTCTGAAATCGAATTGAGTTTCCGATGTCGAAGAACATTCCCAAGACCGGAAAAAAGGCACGACCCAAGACCGCTGTGAAAGGCAAGCGCCTCCACTGCGCCAAGTGCCGCAAACGAAGCCCAAGGCCGGTAAAGACTCCCGCCCCCTGGTACTGCCCAGCCTGCCTGAAAAACACCGACGCCTCGAACGAGAAAGCGGCGGATTGATCGCGGTTGGCGGCTACGGCAGTACCCCCGTGAGCGAGGAACCAGACAAGGCAACAGAACCATGAGAATCCCGGTAATGGACAACATCAGCCATCGAGAAAAGTGGGCCAGCCTGATACTGATCCTGGCGTGCCTGCCGTGCTTGCAAGGCACTTGCCTGGCCGGGGAGCCGGTCATCACCTATCCTGCTCCACGGGGCGAGAAGGCGTCGAAGGACTACGAAGTCGAGGTGGGCGGCAAACGGATCTTCGTCTACACGGCCCCCGTCTTGCGCGATGGCCCGGCGTCCTTCGCGTACTTCGACATGGCCGAGCCGGTCACGGTTACCGTGACCGTCGCCCAGAAGATCGGCACCCTGAAACTCCTGCCCACGTCCTATGGCGTCAGGCCGACCGTCACGGCCAACAAAGTTTCCTTCACGATCAGCAAGCCCACGCACCTGACCCTAGAACCCAACGGGAACGGCCAGCGCCCGCTGCACCTGTTTGCCAATCCGCCCGAGGCCCATCCGCCCGATCCGGCCAGCAAGGACGTGATCTATTTCGGTCCCGGCGTGCATGATGTGACAACGATCCGTCCCAAGAGCGGTCAGACCGTTTATCTGGCCGGAGGCGCAATCCTGCGGGCGAGAATTGCCCCCCACGAGAAGCCGGTCGAGGAGAAGAACTGGCGGGGCAACAAAGTCTACTCGCCGCTGATCGAGACCAGCGGCGTCAAGGGCGTGAAGGTTTGCGGGCGCGGGATTCTGGACTTGGGGTCGCTGCCCTGGCATGGACGGACCGCGATGTGGTTCGGCAATTCCCAAGACATCCTCGTCGAGGGGATTGTCATTCTCGATGCCCCGGCATGGGTCGTGGCGATGCACAACTCGAAGAACGTCATCGTGCGCAACGTGAAGCAGATCTGCGCACGAGAGAACAGCGACGGCGTGGACATCTGCAACAGCCAGGACGTGCTTGTGGAGGACTGCTTCCTGCGGAACAACGACGACGAGGTATGCGTCAAAACGACCTCGCCTCCGCCCGCGATGGAGTCGAAGAACATCGTCGTCCGCCGCATCGTGGTCTGGAACGACCGTGCGCGGGGGCTGGGGATCACCTCCGAGACGCGGGCGAACATCTCCCACGTCCTCTTCCAGGACTGCGACATCATCCACGACTTCTCCCAAGGGGGCGACTGCGCGGCGCTGGCCGTCCTGGTCTCCGACTCGGGGACGATGAGCGACATTTGCTTCGAGAACATCCGCTGCGAGGATGTCCGCCATACGCTGTTGAATTGCTGGATCGGGGCCGACATGTGGGGGCATGACAAGTCCCGTGGACAGATCAAGGGCGTGACGTTCGAGGACATCCAAGTGACCGGCCCCGTTTTTCCCGTGTCGAAGCTGACCGGCTTTGACGATGCCCACCTGGTCGAAGACGTGACGTTCGAGCGACTCCAGATTCAGGGAAAGCCGATTGGAGACGCGGCGGCGGCGCGGTTGCAGACGAACTCGTATGTGCGGAGGGTCAAGTTCATTGCCGCTTCGGGACGGCCTCAAGGGAGCACGCCTGCACAACCGTAAAGGATGAGTTGAGTAGGTAATCAGGACGGCGAATGAACCGTCCGGTGGGCGTGTTGCACGCGGTTCAGGCGGCGGATAGGATTATCGGTAGTATTTGACAAACTAGCGATGGAGGAACCCGGTGATGAAGGCAAAAACTCTTCGCTGCTCAGCGATCTTATGTCTCTTGATTTGTACGGCGTCGCAGCCCACTGCCGCCAAGCAGCCCGGCAGCCA
>CAYYBU010000566.1:0-3180 GCA_964469945.1 uncultured Planctomycetaceae bacterium | reverse complement strand
CTGAATCTGCCGTTGCTGTATGATCCCGTGCCGCTGGCGGCGCGGATCACGCACGTCGTCACCGGCCATGCCGACACGGCCGAAAAAGCCCGGCAGACCGTCGGCGCCGATGTGGCGGCCACCGATTTTCGAGCGGTCACGGAAAACCCGGATGTCGATATCGTCCATATCTGCACGCCCAACCATCGGCACAAGGAGGCGCTGCTATCGGCCATGCGGCAGCAGAAGCATCTCTACTGCGACAAGCCGCTGGTGGCCAACATGGCCGAGGCTGACGAGATCCGGGCGGCCCTGAAAGATTACCGCGGCATCGCGCAGATGACCTTTCAGAACCGTTTTTTCCCCGCCACCATGCGGGCCAAGCAACTGTTGGACGCCGGCTCGCTGGGGCAAATCCTGGAGTTCCGCGCCACTTATCTGCACGCCGGCAGCGCCGACCCGGAGGCCCCGCTGAAGTGGAAACTGGCGGCGGCGGCCGGCGGCGGGGTGATTGCCGACATGGCCTCGCACGTGTTGGACCTGCTGGACTGGCTCATCGGCCCCTTCCAGTCGGTCATGGCCGCGACGCGGATCGCCTATGCCCAACGGCCATCGGCGGAAAATCCGGCACAAAAGGTCCAGGTGGACGCCGAAGACTGCGTCGTTCTGCTGGCCCAGATGCAATCCGGGGCCTTGGGCACCATCGGGGCCAGCAAGATCGCCACCGGCAGCGAGGACGACCTGCGCGTCGAGATACATGGCGCCCGCGGGGCGCTGCGCTTCAACAGCATGGATCCGCACCATCTGGAGTTCTACGATGCCACCGCGGCGGCCGAACCGCTGGGCGGATCGCGCGGCTGGACCCACATCGACACGGGCCAACGCTATCCGCGGCCGGCCACCGGCTTTCCCAGCCCGAAGTCGGCGATGGGCTGGATTCGCGGTCATGCCGCCTGTCTGGCGAATTTCCTTGAGGCCATTGCCGCCGGCCGGCCGGCCACGCCCGGGCTGGAACAAGGGATTCGGGTGCAGCGGTTGATGGACTGCGTGCGGCGGGCAGCGGCGGAGGGTCGCCGGATCGAGGTGGATGCCGAATAGCGGGGACTGTCCTTCTCGGCCGCCCCGAGCCCAACGAGACGGCGCCCGTTCCCTGCGGATCAGCCCGTAGGTCAGGCTGTGCCTGACAGATTCGCAGGTGTCAGGCACAGCCTGACCTACGAGCCGCCGCTTGGTAAACACGACCGACGACTCCGGCAGTTCTGGCAAGAGGCGATGCCCTCAAGGGGACCGGCAAATCGCCCGATTGACAAAAATGGCACGCCATGCACAATAGAATTTAGTGCGATGTGTTCCCGATTTTTGCGGCCCATCCCCCGGGTGGCCATCGGAAACGCCCTTCGCCCCCCCCCTGCCCTTTCGCCTTCCTACCTATGAAACACGCAAATCTGTTGGCCGCGTTGCTGGTTCTTTACCCTTTGGCCAGCTTGCTGCGATCGGCCCGGGCCGAAGGCGATAACGCGGGCGTCGAACGCCGTCTGGCGGATATCGACCGCTACCTGTCTTCCGATGAACTGGCGGGCCGCGGACTGGGCGACAAGGGACTGGACATGGCGGCCGACTACATCGCCCAGCGGTTCCACGACGCGGGATTGCGGACGGACCTGTTCGGCGGCTCGCCCTTTCAGACCTTCAAAGTCACCACGGCCATCGCCATGGGGCCCGACAATCGCCTGGCCCTGGTGGGCCCGCCGCCGCGTCCCGGCGAAAAACCGCTCCGCTTCGACCTGGCCCTGAACCGCGACTTCATTCCCACTATGGACAGCAACTCGGGGAAGTTCGACTTGCCGTTGCTGTTCGTCGGCTACGGGATCACGGCCAAGGCGGAGGGTTACGATGATTACGCGGGCATGCAAGTGGCGGGAAAGGCCGTCCTTCTGTTTCGCCACGAGCCGCAGCAGGCCAACCCGGAAAGCGTGTTCAACGGCATTCAGGACTCGGAATACTCCTTTCTCCGCCGCAAGATCTCCACGGCCTATGAACATGGCGCGGCAGTGGTCATTCTCTGCAACGATCTGTTCGACGTTCGCCATCATCAGCGCGGCAACGACACGCTGCTGCGCTATCGGGCCGGTCCGATCAGCCACGTCCCCTGCGACCTGCCGGTGCTCCACGTCCGCCGCGCGGTCCTGGATAGCGCCGTCCGTGCCTCCTTGGGCGTGGACTTGGCCAAGCTCGAAGAGCAGATCGACGAGGGGCCGACCCCTCATAGCGCCGAACTGAAAGGCTGGCGGATCGCCGGCAAGGTCGATATCCGCCGTACCGAGCATGAGGTCAAGAACGTGCTGGGGATGCTCGACGGCTCCGGCAGTACGGCCGATGAGACGATCATCGTCGGCGCCCATTACGACCACCTTGGCTTCACGCTCAGCGGCGATCCGCAGCATCCCATCAAAGACATCTATCACGGCGCGGACGACAACGCCTCGGGCGTGGCGGTCATGACCGAGATCGCGCGCACGATGGCCTCGCAACGGGGCAATTCGCACGTGATGCTGACTTCCGCCGGTGGCCGTCGCCACCTGCATCGCCGCATGTTGTTCATCGCATTTACGGGCGAGGAGACCGGTCACCTGGGCAGCAAGTATTACGTGGGCCATCCGCTGTTTCCGCTCGATCGGACGCCGGCGATGTTGAATTTCGACATGCTGGGCCGGCTCCGCGACGACGCGCTGATTGTCAAGGGTGCTGCCACGGCGGCCGATTTCGCCCGCCTTCTGGAGCAGACCAATCGTCAGCATGGCCTGAAGCTGGTGGAAACCAGCGGTGGCTACAGCCCGACCGACCAGGCGGTCTTTTACGCCCGGCGGATCCCGGCCATGGACTTCTTCACCGGCCTGCACCCGGATTATCACGCGCCCACCGACACGTTCGACAAGATCAACGTGCCGGGAATGCGTCGGGTGGAGCAACTTCTCGAAGACGTGGCCGTGTCCTTGGCGGACGGCGACAAGTGGCCCACTTACGTGGCCTTGCCGCCCCCGGCGATGAACGACGGCCGCTGCTATTTCGGCAGCGTGCCCGACGTCAGCCGTCGCCACGGCGGCTACGCCTTGGCGGGCGTGGCCAAGGGCGGGCCGGCGGAGCACGCCGGTTTCCACGGCGGCGACGTGGTCGTGCAGTTCGGACGCAGCAAGATCGACA
>CAYYBU010000565.1:0-3182 GCA_964469945.1 uncultured Planctomycetaceae bacterium | reverse complement strand
CGGAGGGCGTTCCCTACAGCGGCGGGTAGTTTTCCTCTTGCCGGCTGCCTTACCGCGTTCCGCCATCGTCTTGCCGCACCGCCAGCCGCGGCAAGTCCGACGCTTCCGCTTCCGCCTCCGCTTCTGCCTCCGACTCGGCCATCGTGGCGGTCAGCTTGGGCTTGATATTGGCCGTGATTTCGGCGAACTGCTGCCGGACCTCGGGCGAAATGTGCGTCAACTTGGTCGCCAGCCGCTGCACGCCGCGGCTGTTCACCTCGGCGGTGCGGGACAGACTGCCGACGAAGGCCACGGTTTGGGTGAAATTGGCATCGGCCGTCTTGGCAACCAAGGGATGAAATATCTTGGCCAACACTTCGATCCCACCCGGCTCGACGCTCAGAAAAGCGTCCAGGCGGCTGGTAACGTAACAGCGGCCGTCGCTCTCGCGCAGATAGCCCGTCTTCAGAATGGCCAGGCAACGGCCCGTGACCGGCCGGTTCATCAACGCGCCGGTGTAGTTCCAGTCGCCGTAGATCACGTGCATGTCGCGGGCCCGATAAAGGAACTGCAAGGTGGCGGAGGTGCCTTCCTTCTCGGTCACGCGAAAGCTCGCCGGGCCCGCTTGCCGAAGCTGCAACTGGCTGACCCCCAAGGCCTCCCAGACGTTGACGATCACGTCGGGATGACGCACGAGGAATAGATAAAGATCCGGGTCGGTGCAGACCACGCGCGTGGGCATGCGACGATACACGGTGGTATTGTCCAAGACGGCGGTCACTTTGGCGCGGCCAGCCGCATCGAGCCGGTCGAAGGGGATGGACTGGATGGCCTCCTCCCGGGCCGCCGCGCTGCTGGTCGCCTGCGTCGGGTCCGTGCGGAGCAAGAACGGGCGTGCGGCCAGCAGCGGCTGTCCCTGGCTCAGGAAAAGCCCGAGGATCAAACTCATGCAGGCAACGCGCGTTGGCACGTGATTCCTCTGGCGGCGAAAAGGGGACTGTCCCGATTTTTGTGGCAGGAGGCCACGAAAATGGGACTGTCCCCTTCGGTCGCACCGCGATTCACCCACTCGTGGTTTTGTCATGTCCCCCCCCATTTCTTTCCACCTCTCATCGCTACGGCGTTCCTGATTATTCGGTTTGAGCAGGGGGAACCGCTCAGCCAAACTTTGCCGGAGAGTAGGAATGTTCACGGTGGGGCAGATGGGTAAAGTGGCGAATTTTGTATGGATCGCGCACGCTTCACACTGCTCTTGCGATGTCCGCGGCGATTTCCGACAATGCCGCCCTTCTCCCGTGGACGGGCCCTTCTTTACCCAGGGTGACAGCCTTGAAGCGACTACTGTTCATTCTGTCCCTGACCGCCGGCCTGTTGGCGTTGGCCGTTGGGTTGGGCCATCAGTACGCACCGCTGCAACTCGGCCATTGGCGCAAGCAGTTGCAGGCGCTGCCCGACCAGAGTGCCGAGCCGCTGTTGGAGCAGGTGGCCTCCTCGGGCGATGCCGGCATTGCCATTCTCGTCGAGGGCCTTGGGTCGCCGCGGGCGCGGGTGGCCCAGGCCGCCCGGCAGGTGTTGGTGGAGCAGATCGGCAAGTGGAAAGGACTGCCGGCCGCCAACGGTTCGGCGAAGTTGGCGTTGCTGGCCGACGAGTTGGCCGATCGGGCTGCCGACCTGGGACCGGCCGGCCGGCACGACGCGGCCGAATTGGCGTTGCTGATTCTCCAAGGGCCCGTCGATCAGGGCGCCGTCGATGGCGTGGCGGTAATCAGTTGCTGTGAGAAGGTGTTGCGGGCGGCCGAGGCCGATCCAGCCACGGTGGTGACCGGCGCGCTGGCGAAACGGGGCGATGCAGATGCGGCGACGACGCGGATGGCCGGCGACGGCCCTGGTGCGCCGAGCCGACTGGTCGAGGGCCAGCCGTTGCGGCAAGCCGATCTTGCCGGCGACGATACGTCGCCACTTCGCGGCGTCCGCGGTGCGACCGATTCGCCGCTGCAAGGGCCCGTCGAGGGAGTTGCGACCGTGCCGGGCACGGCTTCCGGCTTGCCCGGCCACGGCGGCCGCGTTGCCGGCCGCTTGGGCCATCTCAGCGATTCTTCGGCGGCCAAGCCTCTGGGGTTGGCTGGATCTTCGCCGTCGCCACCGGCCACCACGGCGTCGGCGGAGTCGCCGTTGGTGCGGCAGGTGTCGGCCGTCGAGAAGTTGCCCGGCGACGGCTCCTCGAACGAATTGAAGGCGGTCGACATGTTCGAGTTGTTCGAGCGGACTCGTTCGGACAACGAGCCCTTGGCGGCGCCGGCGCGGGCGGAACTGTTGCGGCGCGGCTTCACCGAGGTCCATTTCGATCTGGCGCGGCGGCTGTTCGATGCCGATCCGGCGGTCCGCAAGGACTTGGCCCGCACGCTGCCCGAGTTGCGCAGCATCGACGCCGCCCCTTGGCTGTTGCAACTGAGCCGCGATGCGAATGCCGAGGTGCGTCTGACGGCGATCACGCTGATGGCCACCAGCGGCGACCCGACGTTGCTGGAACAGGTGGAGCGCATTGCCGGGGACGATTCCGATCCGCGCATTCGCGAGCAGGTGGCGCATATCGCTCAGCAGCGGAACGATGCCGGCCAGCGTGGCGACAGCAACGCCGCGCGGCCGCAACCGCAATACTGATGCGTTTCGCGCCGGGACAGGGCGAGGGAAAATGCTCGAACGCTTCGGACGACTGGCTCTGCCGCCGATCTTGGTCTCGAACTTGTTCGCCGAAAGACAAGCAGGCAAAAGGACTCCGATCAATGCGGAACGCCGACAACGGGTAGCCGACCGCCCTCACCCTCTATTGAGGTCAGACCGTTGCCGTAGCGGAAATAGAAGCCCGAAGCGCCAGCGAGGGGGCCCCGCTCTACGCCCTTCGCTTGCGCTTCAGGCTTCTATGGAAGCGGTCTCCTTCAAGTAACCAGGGAAGTTATTCTCCGGCCGGCCTTAGAAGACGAACCACGCCGCGGCCGTCGCCGCGAGCATCACCAGCCACCAGAAGACCAGGTTGCGCGGGCCGGCGGCCAACGCCTGCTCGTGACGCGGCAAACGGGCCGCCTCCAGACTCCAGGCCGTGTCGGGATCGTAACGCTCGAAGGCGTCTTGGGGAATGGCGAACGTGCCGCCCACCAGCGCCAGCGCACAGCCTGCCAGACTGATGCCGGCACGAATCAGCGGCG
>CAYYBU010000564.1:0-3182 GCA_964469945.1 uncultured Planctomycetaceae bacterium | reverse complement strand
CGCACGGCGCGCTTGCGCGTAGAGGTCAACGTCATCAGTCCTACTCGACGGCAATACGATCCAAAACTCCGCATCGAGCGTATCCCATCCCGACCACATTGTCAACGAGCGCCAGCCCCGGTAAGATGGGTGGTATGGTGGGAACGCATCCAATACCATCGTGCATCGGCCGCTGGCGCCGTGGCCCCTGGCCTGCCGTGGGGCTACTCGTCCTGGCGATGCTGGTCGTCTACGGCCAGGTCTGCCGCTTTGGGTTCCTTGCCTGGGACGATCCGCGACAGGTCGTCGACAACGGGCTGGTGAATCCACCATCCTGGCGAGGGCTGGCCGACGCATGGCGACAGCCCTATTGGGGGCTCTACATCCCGTTGAGTTACACATGGTTTGCACTGGAAGCCATGATGGCCCGCCGTTGTGGTCCGATCGATCCAGCGGCCGGCTTGGATCCGCTGGTTTTTCACCTGGGAAACTTACTGCTTCACGTCGGCTGCGTGCTGTTGGTTTTCGTCATCTTGAGGCGGCTGTTGGCGGCCACCCATGGGCCGCTGGCTTCTTCCGCAGGCATCGTTGAATCCCACCGAGCCAGTCCCCTTTCCTACGACGCGGCGGCGCGGCGGAAGATCGCGGCCGGCGCGGCCTGCGCCGGCGCACTACTGTTCGGCCTGCATCCGTTGCAGGTCGAGTCGGTTGCTTGGATCTCCGAGGCGAGGGGACTGCTTTGCGGCCTGTTTTCCCTGCTGGCGATTTGGCTGTATCTGCGTTATGCCGAAGGGCCTGCTCTTGCTTTTCCGATCTACCTGACCGCGACCGTGGCCCTGGCGGCGGCCTTGCTGGCGAAGCCCGCGGCCGTGGCCGTGCCGCTGCTGGTGGCCGCGATCGATCGGGGCCTCCTGCACCGCCCGTGGCGGCGCGTGTTCGGGGCCCTGGGCCCTTGGCTGGCGCTGGCCGCCGCTCAGATCGTGCTCACCAAGTGGTTGCAACCCGACACGTTGCGGGCGGCGATTCCGCCCCTTTGGACGCGGCCGCTGGTGGCCGGCGATGCCCTCACGTTCTATCTTTGGAAACTGTTGTGGCCCTGGCAGCTCGGGCCCGATTACGGCCGCACGCCGCAATGGGGCCTCGCCCAGGGATGGTTCTATTTTCTTTGGCTGACGCCGCTGCTGTTGGTCGGCACGCTGTGCTGTCTGCGATCGCGCCGCCTCTGGCTGACGGCCCTCGGCCTGTTCGTGGCCGGCTTGCTGCCGGTGCTGGGACTGGTGCCCTTCGACTATCAACGCATTTCCACGGTGGCCGACCGCTATGTCTATCTGGCCATGTTGGGACCGTCGTTGGCGCTGGCTTGGCTGCTGGCGAAATACTGGAACGCCTGGTCGCTCGGCGGCGCCGCTGCCTTGTGCCTCGCGCTCGGCTTGCTGAGCGTTCGTCAGACGTCCTACTGGCGCGATACCAGCACGCTCTTCGAGCATGTCCAGGAACTTTACCCATCGAGTGCGGCGGCCACTTACCATTTGGGCTTGCTCGAGGCCGATGCCGGGCATCATGCCGAGGCCATTGTCTGGTATCGCCGCGGCCTGGCCGAACATCCCAAATTGGCCGAGTTCTCGATCGCGTTGGGAAAGTCGCTCCAGGCGATCGGTCAACAGTTATTCGACCGCGGCCAATACCAGGCCGCGATCGAGCAGTATCGGCAGGCGATTGCCGCGGCGCCTTGCGATGCCGAAGCGCATCAGAACCTGGGGGCCGCGCTGGCGGCGGCGGGCCAGACGGCCGCGGCGCGCCGCCAGGACGTAATCGCCTTGCAGATCTGTCCCCATTCGGCGATTGCCCACTACAACCTGGCGAATCTCCTCTTGCAGGATCCCGCCATGCTGTCCGAGGCGGTGACGCATTACGAGGCGGCACTGCGGGCCAAGCCCGATTATGCACAGGCCCACGCCAACCTGGGAATTGCCCTGCTGCAACAGGGAAGATTCGCTGCGGCCATCGAGCACGAGCGGTTGGCCCTGCAACTGAACCCGCGTTTGACGCCCGCGTTGGTCCACCTGGGACGCGCGCTGGAAGCGGCAGGGCACAAGGCGGAAGCCGCCGCCGCGTATCGCCGCGCCTTGCAATTGCTGCCGGCCGATTCCGAACCGGCACGGCAAGTCAGCATGTTTCTGCGGGCTTGTACTGAAAAGTGAGGGCTTCCATTGAGTTCCGTCATCAACATACGACGCCATAAAACCACGGTGAGGGATAACCATGCCTGAGACATCGCAGCAACTCGACGTGATCGCCGTCGGCGCGCATCCCGACGACATTGAAATCGCTTGCGGGGGCACCTTGGCGAAATTGGTGCAACAGGGCCATCGCGTGGGCATCGTCGATCTGACCGACGGCGAGCCGACGCCCCGCTCGCCGGGCCCCGAGGTTCGCCTGGCCGAAGCCCGCCGCGCGGCCGAAGTGCTCGGCGCCGCCCGCCGCGTGACGCTGGATCTGCCCAACCGGCGTTTGTTCGACAGCTTCGAGGCCCGCGTGGCGCTGGCCAAGGAATTTCGCAAGTATCGGCCGCGGCTGGTCATCGGCCTGGGCGCGAGCACGCCGCTGGCCTCGCCGGACCATTACCAGGCCCGCTTGATCACCGAGGCGGCCGTTTTCTACTCCCGGCTGACGAAGTGGGACGCCCACTTCGAGGCCCTGCCGGTCCATACGGTGCCGATGTTTCTCTATTGCTTTCTGGCGCTGCGGCAGCTTTCCGCAGGTCAGGCCGACAGCATCGTGGTGGACATCGGCGACGTGCTGGAGAAGAAGATGGCGGCGATCGCCTGCTACCAGACGCAGTTTCCGCCGGAGAAGTCGCACCATTTCGATCGCATTCGCGCTTACGCACAGCAACAAGGCATGGCGGCCGGTTTCCTCGCCGGCGAAGTGTTGGGCAGCCCTGGCGCCGTAGGCACGCGCGACCTGATGGGCCTGCTGTTCGGCCCCGCGTAAACGGAGCGATCTCGTCCAACCGCCAGCAAGCCGCTACCAGGCGAAATGCGCAAACGCCTTGTTGGCGTCGGCCATGCGGTGGACGTTCTCGCGCTTGGTGTAGGCGGTGCCTTCGCGGTTGTAGGCCTGAAGCAGTTCGCCGGCGAGCTTCTCGTGCATGGCGCGGCCCTTCTTCTCGCGGCAGGCGCCCAGGATCCAGCGGATGGCCA
>CAYYBU010000563.1:2550-3192 GCA_964469945.1 uncultured Planctomycetaceae bacterium | reverse complement strand
CCGCCGCGAGGGCCTCTCGGCCGGCTCGTGGGCGCAGACGCTTCGCTACGTGTCGTTGGCGCTGCGGGTGCGGTTTTTCCGGCGCGGGGGGATTTGACAATCCTCGGCAAAATAACGTAGAATCCAGTGGAGGATGCCCGGAGCAGAGTTTTCCCATGCCGCAAGCCATTGTCGATCCCGAGGAACTGCGCCGCTTCGCGCAGAACCTGAAGAAGTTCAACACCGACGTGCAAGAGCGCATCACGTCGCTGGGCAACCAACTGACGTCGTTGGGCAAGACCTGGCGCGACCAGGAGAACAAGAAGTTCGCCGAAGAGTTCGAGCAGCACATCAAGGTCGTGTCGCGTTTCGTGGAAGTGATCGACCACCACGTGCCCTACTTGATGCGGAAGGCGGAACTCATCGAAGAATACCTTCAGCAACGCTAGGTGCGCAGCATGGGCGGGGCCGCCAGGGTCACCTCGATCGACGCCGTGCGGACGATTGCCGCCGCCTTGCAGGTTTTTCGCAGCGACGCGACAACCGCTTTGGACGATCTGCAACTGGAGGTTCGCCGCGCGCTGCAATGGATCCAGCACGATCGCAAGGAATATTGGGCGCAGGAGGTCCGCCGCGGCTGGGAGCGCGTGGCGGAGGCCCGCG
>CAYYBU010000563.1:0-2540 GCA_964469945.1 uncultured Planctomycetaceae bacterium | reverse complement strand
GCAGTGTCTGACGTTCCGCCGCGTGGCCGACCAGCGGCCCTCCTGCATCGACGAGAAGCGCGCCCTGGAGGTGGCCAATCGCCGGCTGCGGACCGCCCAGGAGAAGGTCGAGACGGTGCGCCACTGGGCGCTGGCGGTGGAGCGGGCCGTCAACGAGTATCGCGGCAGTTGCTCGCAGTTTTCCAGTTGGCTGGACGCCGATTTTCCCAAGGCCCTGGCCGCCTTGGAACACATGACCGAGGCGTTGGAGGCCTACGTGGCGGCGCCGGCCGGACAGGCCGCGGCCCCTCCCCTGCCCCGCCAGTCGCCAGCGGAGCAATCGCCGGCCGCCACCGAGCCCAACGACCTGCCAAAGAATCAGCCATGAAGACCTGGGACCTTACTGTCGGCGCGGCGAAATTGGAGCAGGCCATGAAGTCGCTGCAGGAGGCCGGCCACGACGTGGCGGATTCGTGGAACGACCAGTCCGCCCGCCGCTTCCAGGAGACTTACGTGGCGCCGTTGGAACCCCGGCTGCGGACCTTGTTGGACGCCGTCAAGCGGTTGGCCGAAGTGCTTGCCAACGCCGAACACCAATGCTGCGATCGCGAACATGATTGAGCCCTTCTCGCCGGACGGACCGCGGACGCTGTTGGCCGATTTGTGCGGCCTGGTGGGGCGGCGCGCGCCGGAGGAGTTGGCGATCGTCGCCGAGTTCCACGCCAGTAACGAAGCGGCCGAGAAGCACTATCACCAGAGCCAGCGGCAGTTGACCGATGGCTACCAGGCCGAACGCACCGCAACCGAGGCGGCGTATGCGGCCCGGCGGCGGAACATTCGCGAGGCCTTCGAGACGGCGCACGGGGCCACGGAAAAGCAGTACGCGACGGCCCGCAACGAGGCGCTGGGGCGTTTCGAGAACGATCGCATCGCGGCCGAGCAGGAGCGGCAGGAGGCCCAGTGGGAGGCCACCACGATTGCCGAGGCGGCCAAGGGCGGCTCCAGCTTGCAGTTGCACGATTTCCACGCCCAGTTGGACTCGCGCTGGCAGGAGTTGCAGGCCATCGCGCGGCAGACGGTCGAATTGTTGCATCGCCGCGGGCAGTGGCGCAATTTTCCCGAGCCGGCGGTCGGCGGCCCGCTGCTGGAGCGTCATCCCATGCAGCGATTCACGCAGGCCCTGGAACAGGCCCGCGCGCAGTTCCGCGCCCTGGCGGCGCAGAAAACGCCGCGGCTGTTCGAGGGGTTGTGGCGGATGCTGGCGCTGTTCCTCTTGCTCTGGTCGCTGGCCATCTACCCGGCCGAGGCCTGCCTGAACTTGTATGGTTGGGGCTGGTATGATTGGCCGTGGATGGCCGCCAGCGGCGGCAGCGCCCTGACCGTTTTCCTCATCCTCTTGGCCTGGTTGCACGTCGTGGTGCGGCGGCACACGGCGGCAGCCTATTTGCCGCTGCGGCAGACGCTGCTGGAAGCGGGACTGGAGCGCCCCGGCGTCCTGGAAACGGCCCACGCCGATTGCCAGCGGCTGTTCGTGGCGATTGCCGCCCGCCACGACGCCGAGATCAAGCAGACCGACGCGAAGTTCGCGGCCGCCGTCACCGATATGACGCTGCGCAAGGAGCAGGAGCTTCACGAGGCGGAAGAGACGTACCGAC
The DNA here is from genome assembly GCA_964469945.1 of uncultured Planctomycetaceae bacterium. Lineage (GTDB taxonomy): Bacteria > Planctomycetota > Planctomycetia > Pirellulales > Thermoguttaceae > CAYYBU01. The sequence goes on along the minus strand of CAYYBU010000563.1, from coordinate 906 downwards.
CGCGGCTGGCGGCCCTGGCCACCCAACGCGATCAGGACCTGTTCGAGGCCGAGGACCGCTATCCCCGCCTGCTCCGCAACCTGGAGCAGCGCTACACCGGCCAGTCGCAGCAGTTGCGGCAGCAATACGAGCAGGCCAAGCAGGAGAGCCAACGCCGTTACGAGCGGCAATGGGCCGAGTTGACCGACTTCTGGCAGAGCGGCCTGGAACGATTCCGCGCGGCACTGGACGACATCCGCGGCCGCTCGGCGGAGTTGTTTCCCGACTGGGGCAACGCTGCGGCCGCCGGCTCGCAGCAACCTTGGACACCGCCCAGCGCGATTCCGCCCGCGGTCTGTTTCGGACAGGGCGAAGTCCAATTGGCGCGGATCGAAGGGGGCATGCCGCAGGATTCACGCCTGCGGCCGGCACAAAGTGAGTTCGCGTTGCCGATGCTGTTGCCCTTTCCGCAGCATTCGCTGTTGCTGCTGAAATCGGCCGGCGAAGGCCGCGCGGCAGCCCTCCGCGCCATCCAGGCGATCATGCTCCGCATGTTGACGGCCCTGCCGCCGGGCAAGGTTCGTTTCACGATCCTCGATCCGGTCGGGCTGGGCGAGAACTTCTCCGTCTTCATGCACCTGGCCGATTTCGACGAGCAACTGGTGGCCAGCCGCATCTGGACCGACAGCGGCCACATCGAGCAGCGGCTGGCCGATCTGACCGACCACATGGAGAACGTCCTGCAGGTCTATTTGCGCAACGAGTTCCCCTCGATCGAAGAGTACAACCGCTCGGCCGGCGAGATGGCCGAGCCCTATCGCGTGCTGGTGGTGGCGGATTTTCCGGCCAATTTCAGCGAGGCGGCGGCGCAGCGTTTGAAGAGCATCGTGACCAGCGGGGCCCGCTGCGGCGTTTTCGTGATTCTCA
>CAYYBU010000562.1:0-3208 GCA_964469945.1 uncultured Planctomycetaceae bacterium | reverse complement strand
GACCATCGTCCCCAATCATCCCGACGTCGAGGCCGAGCAAGTCGTGCGGCTGCTGCCGGTAGGGAAATCGTGGCAGGCCGTCTTCGCTTGCCGCTTGCACATCCGTGGCGGCGTGCTCGATCAACTTACGCTGGATGCGCCCGCATCGTGGAACGGCCCCTGGAAAGTCAGCCCTGCCGACGCACTGCGACTGGTGGCCACCCCGGCGGACAGTCGCCGCCTGGTGCTCGATGCGATCGCGCCGCTTGCCGGCGACTTTCAGTGTACCATCGCCGGGCCCATCGAGACGCCGCCCGGGGAACGCGTCGCCCTGCCGCCGATCGGCCTGCAGCAGACCAGTGCGGGCAAGTGTTTCGTCGTCCTGCCCAAGCAATTCCATGACGAAACGATCGCTTGGGATACCGACGGCCTCCGCGCCGTGCGCCGACCCGATCTGACGGCTGGCTTGGCGGCAACCTGTTATGAAGTGGTGAACCGGCCGTGTCGCGCCACCCTGCGCGCCACGGAGACCGCCGGCAACGTCGCCCAAGTCCGGCGGGCCGACATTCGCATCGCCTGGCAAGCCGACGGCCATTGCCGCGGCACGGCCAGCTTCGATGTCGAGCCGGGCAAGGCGGTGGATTGTCCCTTGTGGATGCCGGCCGGCTTCCGTCTCGTGCAGGCGACGGTCGGGGGCAACCCACTATCGCCGGCGCCGGTGGGGCCGCACAGTTGGCTGCTGCCGCTGGGATCCGAACGCACCGTGCAGCGCGTGGCCATCGTCTTCGACAGCGACACGGCCGAGTGCCCCCACGCGGCGGCCGAGCCCGCCCGCGACCAGGAACCGGTGGGCCCCGGCATTGAGGCCATCGATTCGGCACTGCCCTTTTCCGCCGGCGTGTGGCGTCGTTTCCGCGCCCCCATGCTCGGCGGTCTGCCCGTCGAACAAACGCGCTGGACCATCGTCGGGCCGGCGGCGTTCGGCCCCGGCGCGGCCGAGGATGACGCGGCCGTCGGCGCCGCCCCAGGCGACGACGTGAACGTCCCACTCGGCGAGGCGGCCCTCTGGCAAGCGTCGCTGGACGACCCGCGGCAAGTGACGCAACGGCTCATCCGCGGCCGCGCCGACGTGTTGGTGTTGCGTTACGCGCCGGTGGGCGGCCGTTGGTTTTCCACGCGGCTCGGCGAGGCGGTGCTGGCAGCGCTGCTGGTTCTTGCCCTCGCCTGGGTCCTCCGCCGCGGCACGTTCCGGCAGAGTCTGGCGCGCTGGCCGCACGCCTTCGGCATCGTCTTGGGGTTGGCCTGGTGGCTGTGGCTGTCGCCGAGCGCGATCGGCCTGGCGCTGGTGGCGGCGCTGGTTGGCTTGCAGCTTTATGGCTGGCTGGGAGTCCTCCTCGTCCGCCTGCGGCAGAAGGGCCGGGGGTGAGGGGTACTGGAAAAGCTGGGCAGTATCGGAAGCCGACTTTGATCCGGATTCGCCCTCGCCCTAACCCTCTCCCGGAGGGAGAGGGGACCTAAGATCGGCACTTTCACGAGTCCGCAGGCAACTTCACTTCGCTCGCACCCCTTCTCCGCCCCTTCGCCTTGAGTTGCCGCGGCGTTTCGGGTACCCTACCGCCCCCATGGACTACGAATTGCAACGATCCGCTCGACATTGTACGGCCAGCGGCCGGGAGTTTGCGCCGGGCGAAGAGTTCTACTCCGTACTCCTGGTGGAAGGCGCCGAACTGCGGCGCTACGATTACGCCCTGGACGCCTGGCCGGGACCGCCCGCCGGCGCCATCGGCTGGTGGAAGTCGCAGGTGCCGGCGGCCAATGCCCGACGCTCGCCGCAGGCGCCCAACGACGTGTTGCTGCAGTTCTTCGACGAGTTGGCCCAACAGCCCGACAAACAGGACATGCGCTACGTGCTGGCGCTGCTGCTGGTCCGCCGTCGCGTGATGCGGTTGGAAGAAGAACAACACGCCTCCGGCGGCGAGGTGCTGCTGCTACATTGTCCGCGCCGCGATGCCAACTATGAAGTGCCGGTCAGCGTCCCCGATCCGCAGCGGATCGACGAAATTCAACAACAGCTTGCCCAACTGCTGGAATGATCGGCCGCGAGAAGGGGGACAGTCCCCAACGGCCGATCTTAGCCGAGGACCATCCATGGACGGATATCGAAGTTGCCACTGGCTGCTGGTGCTGACCGGTCTGCTGGCGCTGAGCGGGGCCAGTTGCCCGCAGTACCTCACGCAGTATACGACGCCCGGGCCGCGGGTGTTGCCCCCCGCGCCGAGCATCGAGCAGGTCATCCAGGCCGTCAACCAGAACAACTCCCAGATCCACTCGTTCACCACCAATCACGCCATGCTGAGCGGGGCGGGCTGGCCGACGCTGCGGGCCAGCATCGCCTTCGAGCGGCCCTGGCGGCTGCGCGTGCTGGCCGACACGGGCTTGACCGGCCGCGAGCTGGACCTAGGGAGCAACGACCAGATCTTCTGGTTCTGGCTGCGGCGCAACCAGCCGCCGGCGCTGTTCTATTGCGGACACGACCGCTTCGCCACCTGCCCGGCGCGGCGGATGATTCCCATCGAGCCCGATTTTCTCATCGAGGCTCTGGGGACGGCCGAACTGGATCCGGGCTTGGCCTATCAAGGTCCCACGCCCCTGCCCGGCGACCGCCTGGAGATCCGCGCCATTCGCAATACGCCCAGCGGCGCGGTGACCAAGATCACCATTATCGACGCCGCCCGGGCGTGGGTGCTGGAGCAGCACGTCTACGACGCGCGGGGCCAATTGCAGGCCAGTTCGATTGCCGACGGCCATCGCCGCGATCCGCTCACCAACCTGGTGATGCCCACCGCGGTGCGGATCAACGTGCCGCCGGCGCAATTCTCGCTGCGCGTCGACCTGGGCAACGTGCAGATCAACCGTCTGGCGGGCGATCCGGCCGTGTTGTGGGCGATGCCCAATTATCCGGGCTATCCGGCGGTCGACCTGTGCGATCCCAATCTGCATTGGCAGCAGCCGGGGGGCCCTGCGGCGACCGCGGCGCGGCTCGGCACCCGCGTGTGGGGCGGCGGCGAGCGCACCTTCCGCGAGTAAAAACCGGCGAAGGAATAAGTGCGTATCCAGGTATCCGGTACACTCCGTGTGCCGCCGGCCAACGGCACACGGAGTGTGCCGGATACGCTAAGCACCGGTCCAGCAACTATTCCGTGTTTTGCGGGCTAGCCCGCGGACGGAT
>CAYYBU010000561.1:0-3208 GCA_964469945.1 uncultured Planctomycetaceae bacterium | reverse complement strand
GCGCGGATTGGCCGAAAAATGGACCAGTCCCCGCCCGCCCCGTGAACGGTTACCTCCGTGCCTGACAATTGCGCCGTCAGGCACGGGGTGCCTGACCTACAGGGGATGCCAACGGCAGGAAGAGCCAAGGGAAAGAACCCTGCCCGCTCAGGTCATGTCCGCCACGGCGGCTACCAGGTCCAGACGGTGCGCCGCGGTGAACCGCTCGGCCGGTTGGGCGTCGAGGTAGCGAAGCCGCGGCAGCAGCCCGCAACGGTTGGCGACCTGGATATTCAGTCCCGGGCGGGCGTTGGCCTCCAGCACGACCGGTCCGATCGTGGCGTCGAGCACGAAATCGACGCCCAAATAGCCCATCTCCAAGCCATCGGCCAACTTCATGGCGGCCACGAGCAAATCGTTCCAACCGGGGATTTCCAGACCGCGGATGGGCTGGCCCGTATCCGGGTGTAGCGACACGGCGCGATCCTTGCACACGCCGCCGTGGGTTTTCCCGCTGCGCAAGTGGATGCCCGCCGCAACGGCCCCCTGATGCAGGTTGGCCCGTCCGCGCGACTCCCGCGTGGGAAGCCGCACCATGGCCATCACGGGTACACAGCGATAGAGCACCACGCGCACGTCGGGGGTGCCGTCCACGGCCACCGCCTCGAACGCCGGGTGCCGCACGATGCGTTGTTCGATCAATACTCGATCGGGCTGTCCCGCCAGCGAATACAGCCCCGAGAGGATCGTCGCCAAGTGGTAGGTCATGTCGGCGAACCGCGAGCGCTCCTCGCTGGAGGTGTAGAAATCGCTGCCGTCGTGCCGCGCGATGACCATGATGCCGCGCCCCTCGCTACCGCTGGCCGGCTTGATCACGAACTGTTGCCGGTGCCCGATCAGATCGAGAAACTTGGCCACATCGCCGTGCCGTTCGATCAGCGCATAGGTTTCCGGGACGGGAATTTGCCAGCGGCCGCAGATCTGCTTGGTGAGGTACTTGTCGTCGACGCGCGGATAGTGCCCGCGGGGATTGCCGGGCAGCATGTATTGCCCATTGCGGCGGTTGATGCCCAGGATCCCCGCCCGCTCAAGCTGGCGTGGAGTCACAAAGGGTAAACGGCTCAATCCAAACATGGGCGTTCTATCGGCGACCAGCCTGTAGGGTGGGTCGAGCGAAGCGATGCCCCACCATCTTTTCTGGTGCAATTGGTGGGGCGTCGCTTCGCTCGACCCACCCTACATCGATCAGTTGTCCAAGCCCCAAGCCCTAAGACCCAAGACCGTCTTGCATCTTCGACCCTTCCTCGCTCATCCTTCCTGTATCGCGGAACCGCCACAATTCCGTCCAGCGATAGCCCGTGTAACGACCGACGAGAATCAGCGCGACCACGGTGAAGCAATGAAGTTCCGGATAGATCAGCAAGGTGTGTCCCACCGTCTCCCAACACAACAAGGCGTAAACCACGAAGGCCATGGCAATGGTCCCGATCAGCAGTTGCACGGCGAAATGCAGGCTGTCCTCCTCGGTGGTCACGTAGAAACGTTCCACCAACATGGTAAGGATCACCATCGGCAGCAACACCGTCGTGGCGCTGGGCGTACGGCCGAAGTAGTCCAGCGTGGAGATGCTGAAAACCATGCACAGGACCACCAGGGTGAGGATGATCCCCAACCGTGGCACCAACAGCAGTTTCAAGCGGTCCAGGATGTGGCGGCTGCTGAATCCCAGGATCATCACGGCGACGAACACGACCAGGCCCGTGCGCCAGTCGTTGAAGACGAAGCTCAAGGCCAGCAGCGTGGGGGTGAAGGTGCCGAACGTCCGCAAGCCGATGATGGTGCGAACCACCGCGGTCACCAGCGCCCCGAGAGGAAGTAAAAGGATCAGGGCCAACACCTTGTGCATATCCACCGGTAGCCTGGTCAGATCGAGAATGTCCCAGGGATGCTGTTGTTCGAGATCGACACTGCCGGCCGGGGGCGGCATGCGGGCAATGGCGAACTTCGTCGTCAGGTCGGTCGCCTCCGTGGTGCGAATGACATCCACGGCGCCGCGCCGGACGGGAATGAAATTGTAGGGCATTTCCCGGGAAAAACCGCTCCAGGGATCGTAGGGTTCCCAACGATCGCCGCTAAGGATCTCGACCCACGTTTGCGGCTGGATGTTGGCGCCGATCTTGATTTCGAAGCCGGTGACCAGTCGCGCGGGAACGCGCGCGGCCCGGCACAGCGCCACCATGGCGCGGGCCCGGCCCACCGGGCTGGCGATGCCCTTGGCCAGCACGGCCGCCGCGTCCTGGGGATCGCTGTCGCCGCCACGACCGAGGTCGCTGTCGCAGTATTCGAAGATCCGCTCCACCAGTTCATCCGTGCTCCCCAGGCCGCCGCGGAGACGCTCCAAGGTCTGGTGGACGACCGGGTCGCTGACCTGGATGCCCTTCTCGTCGCTGAGAAAGTGCGCCCGTTCCGCGGTGGTCAACTTGCCATCGGGCAGATTGGCGCGCCATCCCGGCCGTTCGCTCAGATGAATATCGACCTGGGCCGTCAAATGGAACACGCCCGTCTTCGGCGCTCGCACGAGAATGTCGCGCGTCTCGCCATGCGCGGAGTGCATTTGCTCCGTGGTCAGGTCCGCATTGAGCACCCGGTGGCTGAAGACCCGGCTATGGCGGGTGTCCAACGGGAAGGAGACGCGCACTTTCGCGCCGCTTTTGCGGGCGTGAAAATCGGCGTTGTAGCTGAGTTGCCAGATGCTATCGCCCACCGCCATCGGCCGCTCGCGGCGGGCCATGTTCCGCACGCTGACACCAACCGCGCCCAACAGCAGCAGCAGGATCACCACCCGCGGGGTGGCCTGTTTGGCCGTCACCACCGCGCCCTCCCCAGCCGTTGGGGAGCAACCGCCGCACCCTGCCGCAAGACGATCGACTCGCCCGCTCTTTCCATGTCCGGGTAGAAGACCACGTAAAGAAACCGCTTCGTGGGGTCGACGCGGAAGATGGCCTGGTTCGTCTGTCCGCCGGGGCTAATCAGGGTCGCGGCCGCCGTGGAGAAATCATCGGGCAACACCATGCGGAAGAAGTACACCGGCGTCACCCGCCGCGCCGTGTCGCCCTCGGTCTGCTTCACCATGCCCGCCGGCTGGCTGCCGGGAAACATCCGCGCAAAATACTTGTCGCTCCGCGCCGCGGGCAAGCGATGCTCGGGCACGTCGATGATCAACCGGTTG
>CAYYBU010000560.1:0-3210 GCA_964469945.1 uncultured Planctomycetaceae bacterium | reverse complement strand
TCGCGCGAATCCTGGTGGGGCGTCGCAAACCGGACTCTCCGTCGATTGTCGCGTCGCGGGCCTGCCAACCGGAGCGCCGCGTCCGCAGCCCCACCAGCCTCACGGTTTGCTAGACCCACCCTACATAAATTCACAAGCCCGGAGTGTGCCGGATAGATTGCCACCCCCCGGACGCCCCGGTTGACCATCGCCTAAATCTATAGCACAATAGAACTTCGGGCGAGGTATCGCCGCCCGCAAGCGTGGTTCTCCAAGGGATTTCAATGAGCCCATCGAACGACTGGTCTCCGGCATCGTGGAAGCAGAAACCCATCGCGCAGCGGGTGATCTACCCGGACCCGCCAGCCGCCGAGCAAGTGCTGGCGGCCCTGGCCAGGCTGCCGCCGCTGGTGACCAGTTGGGAAGTGGAAACGCTCCGGGGGCAACTGGCCGAGGCGGCCCGCGGCCAACGATTCCTCCTTCAGGGCGGCGACTGTTGCGAAAGTTTCGACGACTGCCGGCCGGATCCGATCGCCAGCAAGCTCAAAATCCTGCTGAAAATGAGCCTCATTCTGCTCTATGGCGCCCGGCGGCCGGTGATTCGCATGGGACGTTTCGCCGGCCAATATGCCAAGCCGCGTTCGGCCGATCTGGAGTCGCGAGAGGGCGTCACGCTGCCCAGCTACCGCGGCGACCTGATCAACGGCTGCCCGTTCACCCCCCAAAACCGCACGCCCGATCCCCGCTTGCTGCTGCGCGGTTACGAGCGGGCCGCCCTGACGCTGAACTTCATCCGCAGCCTGGTCGACGGCGGCTTCGCCGATTTTCGCCATCCCGAGCTGTGGAACCTCGATTTCGTCAACCATGCGGCCCAGTCCGACGACTATCGCACCATCCTCGACGCCATCGTCGATTCGGTCCGCTTTACGGAGACCGTGGCCGGCCGCCCGCTCACGGAACTGAGCCGCGCGGAGTTCTTCACCAGCCACGAAGGACTGCACCTGGATTACGAGCAGGCGCAGACGCGGCAGGTTCCCCGCCGCAGCGGATGGTATAATCTGAGCACGCATTTCCCCTGGATCGGCAATCGCACCCGGGCGTTGGACGGCGCCCACGTCGAGTATTTCCGCGGCATCGTCAATCCGATCGGGGTCAAAATCGGCCCCAGCATCGACGCCGGCGAGTTGTTGGCGCTGTGCGACGCGCTCAACCCGGAGAACATCCCCGGCCGGCTCACGCTCATTCACCGCTTCGGCGCCGCGCAGATCGACCGCTGTTTGCCGCCGCTGGTCGAGGCCGTCTTGCGCGCCCGCAAGGTGGTGGTGTGGTGTTGCGATCCCATGCACGGCAACACCATCGCCACGTCCAACGGCTTCAAGACCCGGGCCTTCGACGACATTCGCAACGAACTGCGCTTGGCGCTGGACATCCATGACAGGCTGGGCTCGATCCTCGGCGGCGTCCATTTCGAGTTGACCGGCGAGAACGTGACCGAGTGTATCGGCGGCGCCCGGGGACTGGACGAGCAGGACTTGCCCAAGGCCTATCACAGCGACATCGATCCCCGGCTCAATTACGAGCAAGCCCTGGAGATGGCCCTGTTGATCGCCCGCCACATGGGCCGCCTGCGGCAATAGGTCGGCGGAAAAAAGGGGACTGGCTCCGTGGCGCAAGTTGCTTCGGCGCCAGGAGAAACGTCGCTGCCACGGTGCCTGTCCCCCCTTTTTCCGCCTGCGCTGCCGCCCACCGTCGCAGGAAAGGGGACAGGCACCGTTGCCGCAGGCCGTCTCGGCAGGTCCGTCCAACCGAGGCAACGGAGCCAGTCCCCTTTCCGACGACTACCCACCTGCCTGGACAATTGACTATAATTGTTGCGGAGCCGGAGCGGGGCGAGCAGCGTGAATTCCGAATCGACGTCGGCCTACATTGCGAGGTTGCCGGTGCCTATCTATAAACCGTGTGATATCCGCGGCCACGCCACCGGCCAGTTGTCGGCGGAACTCTATCAGCGCTGGGGCCAAACGCTGGGCAATTGGGTTCCGCCCATGGCCAAGTTCGTCGTCGGCGGCGACATCCGCGACTCGACGCCCGAGTTCCTCGCCGCCTTGGTCGACGGCCTCTCCAGCACCGGGGTCGATTGCATCGACTTGGGCCAACTGCCCACGCCCATGATTTGCCACGCCAAAAGCCGCTTGAAGGCCGCCGCCTGTGCCATGGTCACCGCCTCGCACAATCCGGCCGAGATCAACGGCCTGAAGTGGATCGTCGGCGACCTGCCGCCCAGCCCGGAAGAGGTCGAACGCCTGCGCCACGAAGCCGAGCATCCGCCGAAAAACATGGGGCGGACCGCCAACCCGGCGCGCACGCTGGACGTCACCTTCGACTATGTGGCCTGGCTGCAGGAAACCTGGGTCGAGTCGTTGCGGGCTCGCCAACACATCGTGCTGGATCCCATCCACGGTTGCTGGGCAGCCCGGGCCCGCCGCTACCTGAACGCCATTTTCCCGGAATGCCTGGTCTCGGCCATTCACGACTGGCGCGATCCGCAGTTCGAGGGCCGCCATCCCGACTGCTCGCGCCCCGAGCACTTGGACGAACTCTGCGAGACCGTCTATCGGCAACGAGCCGACGTGGGCATCGCTTTCGACGGCGACGGCGACCGCTTCGCCCTGGTCGATGACGAAGGCATGGCCCTGACCGCCGAGGAAACCACCTGGGTCCTGCTGCAATCCTTCGGCGCGCAATTGCAGGGCCAGCGCTTCGTCTACGACGTGAAGTTCTCCGATCGCATCCGCGATGTCGCCTGCGGCTTGGGCGCCGAGGCGCTCTCGGAACGGAGCGGACACGCCTTCCTCCGCACCCGCATGCGCCAGGCCGATGCCCTCTTCGGCGCCGAGGTCAGCGGCCATTACTTCTTCCGCGAGTTGGACGGCGGCGACGACGGCCTGTGGGCGGCCTGCCGCGTCGTCGCCCACCTGGCGCAATCCGGCCAGTCGCTGGCCCAACTGCGGCGAAGCTGTCCGGCCGTGTTCATCACGCCCGATCTACGCCTGTCGCTGGATGCCCCCACGCGCGAGCGCGTCCTCCAGCAGGTCCGCGAGGCCTGGGCGGAACATCCGCAAACTACCATCGACGGCGTGCGCGTCGAGTTGCCCGGCGGTTGGGCGCTGGTGCGAAACTCCGTGACCGAACCGGCCCTCACCTTCCGCTTCGAGTCGGTCGATTGGCACG
>CAYYBU010000559.1:0-3218 GCA_964469945.1 uncultured Planctomycetaceae bacterium | reverse complement strand
GGCTTGTGCCACGGAGCCAGTCCCCAATTTTCCGCGAACCTTGCGCAGTAGAATTAAGTCACCGAGCCGAAACAGGCCGCCCTCACCCCCCGCCCCTCTCCCGCCAGGCGGGAGAGGGGAGAGAGTTGGCTCGGCGCGGTCAGAAGGGCGAGGGTTCATCGCCGGTCGGGGGCTGAGCCGGCCGCTTTCGCGGCGACGATCCGCTACCGGGAGGCATGGCGCCGGGAGGCGGCATACCGCCGCCGGGCATGCCTGGTCCCATCATCTGGCTCATGCCGACGATCATCTTCAGCACGCCTTCTTCCAATTCCAACCGCACGTTGGCGCCGTTTTCCACCGCCGTGGCGGTGATGGTGACGTGGTCCTTGCCGGCGCTTTTCTCCAACAAGCCGGCCAGCATCATGGCCATCGGATTGGAACCGACCTGGGCGGAGAACTTGGCAATCGGCCCGCCGGCCACGGAAATCTGGAGCGGGGCAATCTGCTTGGCCGGACTGGCCTTCGACTTGGTGATGGCCTCCTTGAGCATCTTCAGGGCATCGCGGCCTGCCCCCACGAAGAGCCGGTCGGCGCTGATGCCCAGGACGATGTCGATCTTCTCGCCCAGCAGCGGCACGGCATCCTCCGAGGTCACCGGCAGGGAAAACGTGTGCAACTTGACCCCTTCATGGGTCTCGGCGTCGAGTTTCACCGACTTGGCCAGTTCGGGCTCGTCCTTGCTCAGCTCGGCGACCAGATTCTTGACCACCTTGTTGAGCTTGTCGCCGTCGGCGATGCGTGCGCCGGCCACGACGGTCGAGCCGCCGGGGAGCAGCGTCAGGGCCAGTCCGCAATCGATCTTCTTGCTTTCCAAGGTCTTCTCGGCCACGTCCAGGGCGTCGGCCAGCAACTGCTTGGCCACCTGGACCTGCTCCTTGGAGAGATCGCCGCTATTGTCCAACTCCTTGTTGGTCGAGGCCCGCAGCGTGGCCAGGGCGCTCTTGGCCTGGGCCAGATCGGCATCGCTGAACAGGGCGGCCCAATTGGCGGTCACGGCCGCTTCGGGCACGAGGAAACCGGCGAAATCGGTGGTGATGTTCTTCAGATTGGCCATTTGCCCCGCGCTGGCCGTGCCGGGCTGAGCGGTCACTTTCAGGTCGACATACAGCGAGCCGCGGCTGGCGTCGAAATTCAAGCCCAGTAGCAACTCGTCCATGTCGTTGAAGGCCGCCGTGATCTGCTTGAGCGACTGCTTGGTCATGGCGACCCGGGCCGCGTAGGAGGCGTCGTCCTCGCCGATCTTCTGTTTCAGTTGCGCCCGCGTGCCCTTTTCCACGTCGGCGAGCCACGATTGCCGGATCGCCGGGGGCAGATTTTTCACCGCCACACGGACGGCCAGGGCATATTGCTTGGTCAGATCGCCCAGCACCGCGGTGGGGTCGGCGGGGATTTGCTTGAACATCTCGCGATCCTGGACCAGCAGTGCCCAGCCGCCCTTTTGCATGACGTAGACGCTCTTGCCCCCGGAATTCTTGATCTCGTAGACGCCGTCCGCGCCGGGCGCCAGCGGCTGGCCGGTCTTCCGATCGGGTTTCAGCGACATCAGTTGCTTCAGGTCCGTCACCGGCACGAAGGCGTAGCCGCTGAACTGGTCGGGGGTCTGCTCTTGGCCGCTGGTCAGCAGCACGGCGCCCCAGGGCTTGGTCTTATCGAGCCCGGCCAACCCCTTGCCTTGGGTGGCCAGCGTGAGCAAGCCCTCCAAGCCGTCGGCCAGGCCGGGATTGCCACCCAGCTTGCCGATGGTGGCGATATCTCCCTTCAAGACGTCGTAGCCGGCGAAGGATACGGTCAGCAAGGGCTTGCTCGTCCCGGCGGAAGTCTCCTGGGCCGGACTGGCGCGCCAGACGCCCAACAACATGGCGACGGCCAACAGCGGTGACAGTAGTTTTCTCACAAGACGCTCCTTTGTCAAAATTCAGTGTACGGTGGAATCCTCAAGAGAACTGAGGCACTACGCAGATTGCCGCGCAGAGGACAACCCGGCAATTGGCTGTTCGCCGCTGCCGACGGGATCTTGGAAAATTCCAGTTAGCGCTCCCGGTAGGTGATGCGACCCTTGGTCAGATCGTACGGAGACAGTTCGACGCGCACTTTGTCGCCGGGAACAATACGGATGAAATGCTTGCGCATGCGGCCGGCGACGTGGGCGATCACCTTGTGGCCACTGTCCAACTGCACGCGAAAGCGCGTGTTGGCCAGGGCCTCGGTGACCACGCCATCGACCTCGATGGCTTCTTCTTTTTTGGTCATTTGCGACTCCAAGTCCTAGAGAATCCCACTATCCTAGCATTTTTGCCCCGCCGCTCCAAGCGCCGTTGCAGATAAAAACAGGAGAACTGCAAAGTCGGGGTCCGGTCCATTTTTCGGCTCAAACGCCTCGCTTTTCGAGGAGAGCCTTGTCCGAAAACATGGACCTGACCCCTTTGCGTCGGACTTTGCAGTTCTCCTGGCGGAAAAAACGGCGACCCCCCTCCTGTTGTGGGCTTTGCGTTCCCCCGAAAAATGAAGTATCCTTGCGAAACCATGACCTTGCCCCACGACCACCGCACCGCGGCAGCTCCCCGTCGCCAACTGACGCTGATGGATTGCACGTCCATCATCGTGGGCATCATCATCGGCGCGGCTATCTACGAGATGAGCCCGGCCATCGCCGCCAGCGTGCCCAATGCGGCTTGCCTGCTGGGCGTGTGGGTGTTGGGGGGGCTGCTGTCCTTGATCGGCGCCCTGTGCTATGCCGAACTGGCCAGCGCCTATCCCCAAGAGGGCGGCGACTACGTCTATCTCACCCGCGGGCTGGGCCGCACGCTGGGCTTCCTCTTCGCCTGGGCGCAGTTCTGGATCGTCCGGCCCGGCTCGCTGGGGGCCATGGCCTACGTCTTTGCCGATTATGCCAACCGGCTTCATCCCTTGGGCGAGGGCAAGCTGGCGCTGGTGACCTATGCGGTGGCCGCGATCTTGGTCCTCAGCGCGGTCAACATCCTCGGCGTCCGCGAGGGCAAGTGGACGCAAAATCTGCTCACCGCCGTGAAGGTGCTGGGACTGATCGCCGTCGTGGTCGCCGGGATGTGTTGCGCCGCGCCTGCGGCCGCGGCCGTGACGCCGATGAATGACGTAAAGATCGACTTCAGCAAGGCCATGATCTTCGTGCTGTTCGCCTATGGGGGCTGGAATGAAATGGC
>CAYYBU010000558.1:0-3218 GCA_964469945.1 uncultured Planctomycetaceae bacterium | reverse complement strand
AGTTGCAGTGCAACGGCCCCTATCGGGCCATGATCGGCGACCGCTTCCTGGAAGATCTGTACCGCGGCAGTCCCCTGCACGACATCGGCAAGGTGGCCGTTCCTGATGCGATCCTGCAGAAACCGGGAAAACTGACGCCGCAAGAGTTCGAGCAAATCAAGCTGCACGTCCTTGTCGGCGGCGACACCCTGGAGAACGCGCGCAACTACGTCGGTCGGGGAACCTTCATGGACATGGCGGCCGACATCGCCCGCTATCATCACGAACGCTACGACGGCAGCGGTTACTGTGCGGGCCTGCAAGGGCAAGCGATACCGCTGGCGGCGCGAATCGTCGCCTTGGCCGACGTCTACGATGCGCTCACGTCGCCGCGGATCTACAAACCGGCCTATGCCCCCGACTACGCCCGCCAGATCATTCGGGACGAATCGGGGGCCCATTTCGACCCCGCCGTGGTCGATGCGTTTTGTGCCTGTTTCGAGAAGTTCCGTCTGGGCGTCGGGAACAAGGATGTATGGCTGCGGTCGCCGATCCAGCCAGCACTAGTGGCGGTCGTCCAAAGTATGGAAGACGCCGCGGCCGCGAGCGAAATGCCGTTGGCCTTATCGGCATCGTGATCCGACGTATCCGGCACACTCCGTGTGCCGTTGGCCAAACGGCACACGGAGTGTGCCGGATACATTCTTGCCGGGTGCCATTGCCGGCCGCCGAAAACCGGCGCGACCGCTCTTCGATAATCGATCAGAAGAAAAAGACCGCTTGATAATGTCCGGCCGCCCTCACCCCCGGCCCCTCTCCCGCTCGGCGGGAGAGGGGTGGCTGAAGTCCATCCGGACGATCGGGCGACATGGCCCCCAAGCAGCTAAAGCGGAATCCTGTTGACCAATATGGCGCGGGCCTACCAGATGACCTCAATGTCGTTGAGCACCTGGGTCACCCCCTCCAGGTCGGACACCGCTTCCTGCGCGAGCTGCTTGTGGTAGAAACTCGGCACGTTTCCGCGCAGGACGAGATGGCCCTGCTGGAACTCGCACCAGATCCGCTGCACGCTCAAATGCGACTCCCGAAAGAGCCGATCCTTGGCTGCCGCGACGATTCGATGGCCGTCGGGTAAATCCTGCTCACTTCCCAAATCAAGTTCTCCGCCACGTCATTGAGGGGTACTCGGCGTTCTGGTCTCGAAGGGCTTCGGTATGCTGCTGTCGCCGGTGGCCGGTTTGGGCGTGGCTGGCGTGGTCCTGGCCGGCCCGGTTCTGGGCTTCGCCTGCTCCGTACTGCGGATGATCATCGCCTGGCCGGGGCCGGTATAAACAGTGTACTCCACCTTGTTGTAAACGGCCGTGTGCCAATAGGCCGGGTTGCGGATGTCCGCGTCCGTCAACGGTTGGCCCATCACCTGCGCGACGCGTTTCTGCACCAGCGTTTCCCATTCCTTGATGGTCATGGTCTTGCTGTCTTCTTTCGCCGCCGAGGCCGCCGAGGCCGCCGGGGCCTGGGCGAAAACCAGCTCCCGAGTCAACCAGGCGCCCGCCACGATCGCCACACATGAGATCAACAACACGCTCACCTTGTTCATAGTTCCGCTCCTTTTGCCATGATGTGGGTACACTGCTGAAGGTTGATTCTAACACGGCGTTTTGATGTTTGCACTGGCCACCCTAAGAAGGTCGATGGCGCCCAGCACAGGTCCTATAGGCCCTAGGGGACCCGTATCTGGCGTTAGGGAAAGGGGAGAACAACCAGTGTACATGATACGCACGAGGCATGGAATAGCCCCCTACTGCGGACGTATCATCCGCCAGGGATCCAACGCCCGGTCCAGTTGCTCTTCGGGGAGAAGCTGTTTTTCCCGGCAAAGTTGCCGGATGGTCTTACCCGTGCGGAGGGCTTCCTTGGCCAACGCGGCGGCCTGCTCGTAGCCGAGGTACGGATTCAACCCGGTGGCCAGGGCAATGCTCTTCTCTACCTCCGCCCCGCAAGTCTGGGCGTCGGCCGTCATGTCCCGCAGGCAGCGGTCGGTAAAGGCCGTGGTCGCCTGGGCCAGCAGGCGGACGCTTTCCAAGGCCGCGTCGGCCATCACCGGCATCATCACGTTCAACTGGAACTGCCCGCCGCTGGCGCCGCAGAAAGCGATGGTTTGGTCGTTGCCCAGCACCCGGGCGGCGGCCTGCATGAGGCTTTCGCACATCACCGGGTTGACCTTGCCGGGCATGATGGAACTGCCCGGCTGCAAGTCGGGCAGGACGATCTCGTGCAGCCCGCACTGCGGGCCGGAACTGAGCCAGCGGATATTGTTGGCCACGTTGAACAGCGTGGCGGCGATGGTGCGCAACTGGCCGTGGCACTCGACCAGGCCGTCGCGCTGAGCGTTGGCCTCGAAATGATCGACCGCCTCGATGAACGGGATGCCCGTGGCCTCGCCGAGCGACTGGCAGACGCGGCGGGCAAACTGGGGATGGGTGTTGATGCCGGTGCCCACGGCCGTGCCGCCGATGGGCAATTCCAGCAGGGCATCCAAGCCCAGGCCAGCCCGGTCGACGGAGCGGTCCAGTTGCCGGGCGAAGCCGCCGAACTCCTGTCCCAGCGACAGCGGCGTGGCGTCGATCAAGTGCGTACGGCCGATCTTGAGAATGTCCTGCCACTGGGCTGCCTTCTCCGCCAGCACGCGGCCACCCTCGCCCAAGGCCGGCAGCAGTCGCTCGTGGATGGCCAGGGCGACCGCCACGTGAATGGCCGTGGGAAAGACGTCGTTGGTGCTTTGCCCCATGTTGACGTGATCGTTGGCATGGATGGGCTTGGCGGCGGCAAAGCGATCGCCGCCGCTGAGTTCGATGGCCCGATTGGCAATCACCTCGTTGACGTTCATGTTGCTCGACGTACCCGAGCCGGTCTGAAAGACGTCGACGGGGAACTGGTCGTCGAAGCGGCCGTCGGCCACCTCGCGACAGGCGGCAATGAGGGCCTCGACCTGCGGGGGCGCGAGAGGATTCCTTCCCGAACCAGCCAGTTTACCCAAATCGCGGTTTGCGATGGCGGCTGCCCATTTTACCAGGCCGAGAGCATGGATCAGTTCTCGGGGGAGTGTGCGGCCGGAGATGGGGAAGTTTTCCACGGCCCGCTGGGTTTGGGCCCCATAATAGGCGGTGGCCGGAAGGCGAACTTCGCCCATCGTGTCGTGTTCGATACGGTGTTCGTTCATGGCATTGCTTGGGTCTTGG
>CAYYBU010000557.1:0-3226 GCA_964469945.1 uncultured Planctomycetaceae bacterium | reverse complement strand
GCGGCAGGCGATCTCCCGGAAGGCCGATCGCCGCGGCAGTTGGAAGCCGTTGTAGGGGGCGAAGGACTGGACCACCGCGTAGGTTCTGCGGTCGCTGCTGCGTCGTTCCTCGCCCTGTTTTAGCACTTCAATCACCTCCAAGAGTTCTCTCGCATCCTGGGAAGTAAACGATGGGAACCGGATCATGAAAGATACTCGTGTTGCGGAGCGATGGGGCAAGAAATCGACTCCCCCACGATGGCGTCCCACTGAACTCTATGTCACCCTTCCCTTTGCGTCAAACCTGGCCCAGCGTGCAAATTCCTTGACGAAATGCGAAAAACGCGATAGTCTGCCAGTTGGGGAACACCGCTGAGCAGGAAAAATGCGTTATGAGGCGGATCATACTTATCACTGCTGGCCCGCCGCAGCGCAAGCTTGTCTTGGAGAGCTTGCCTGCGATGATCGGCCGCGACGCGACCGCCGACATTTGCCTGGAGGACTCCTGGGTAGGCTGCTACCAATGTATCCTGGACCAAGACGGCGATAGCCTGCAAGTGCTCGATTTGGGGAGCAGGACCGGCACCTTCGTCAATGGCAAACGCATCCAGCGAACGCTGTTGCGGCACGGCGATACGTTGACCATCGGACGGAGTGATTTCTTCGTGCAGGTCGAAGATGACCCGCGAAATGCCGCTCCGGACGATGGTCGGTTCAGCGCCTGCTGCCGCTAACGAGTCTTAGGATGCCTAGCTCAATCTGACTACCATGACCCACCCAACTCCCTGAGGCGGGCGATGGGAATTGGGTTAGGCATCCTTTCTTCATTCCGCGCTGGTCGCGTAGTTTGGGGACTGTCCCCTTCGGCCGCACTCTCCATGACTGTGGTAAAACCACATGGATCCTGCTCTGTTCGGGCGTTCGCCACCGAGGGCGGGATCGTTCGGCGCGACATTTATGTCACGCGAGGCAGGCGGCCGTAACAAAATAGTAAGCCAACCGGCGCCGGCCAGCCGTGGATTGGCCGCTTTTCCGGCCAAAAAGCGTATTTTGCGCCGAATTCGGCTTTCGGCGCAGCAGTTGCTCATGGATACGCGGCGGCAACCGTCCCGGCATGTGCAACGCGAACTTCACACTTGAATGAGAGACAAAAAATGAAAGCCGAACTGCTTGATGTCACCAGCACGGAGAGTATCCCGCTGGGAAACCACCCCATTCTGATCGGCCACGCCCCGGATGCTCCCATGGATCCGCCCGGCCAGGGCAAACAGCATTGCTTGATCGACCAGGTCGGCGAGCGGCTGTTGGTTTGGGATCTCGGTGCCGGCGGCGGCACCTTCGTCAACGGCAGTCCCGTCAGCAAGGCAGCGCTGCGGAGCGGAGATCGCCTGCGGCTGGGCGGCGCCGAATTCGTGGTCAAATGCGAGCATCGCCCCCGACGTTATCTGTTCGGCGTTCGCTCGTAGCTGGGGGCTGTCCCCTTCGGTCGCACCGGCACCGCGTGTGCGGGATACGTTGCCTAAGGCGTCGGAAGACAATTAACTACCGCAATCGACAATGAAGGCGTCATTGTAGGGAACGCCCTCCGTGGCGTTCCGTGCCCCGGAAAAAGGCCTTTCTCGCACGTCACGGAACGCCACGGAGGGCGTTCCCTACAGAACAAAGTCGGTAGTTAATTGTCTTCCGGCGCCTAGCGACCCTTTTGTCCCGTTTGCAGCCTTGCCGCCACCAAGGTGTTGTGCAACAACATGGTCACCGTCAACGGACCCACGCCGCCGGGGACGGGCGTAATGTGGCCGGCCACTTCCTTGACCGCCGCGAAGTCCACGTCGCCCACCAGGCCGGACTCGGTGCGATTGATGCCCACGTCGATCACCACGGCCCCCGGCTTGACCATCTCGGCCGTGACAAAATTGGCGCGGCCAATGGCCACGATCAGAATGTCGGCCGTGCGCGTGACCGCGGGCAGGTCGCGCGTGCGGCTATGACAGACGGTCACCGTGGCGTCGCCGCCGCCGCCGCGTTGCATGAGCATCACCGCCATCGGCTTGCCCACGATGTCGCTGCGCCCGAGCACCACCACGTGCCGGCCGGCCACCTCGATATGGTTCCGCAACAGCATCTGCTGCACGCCGTGTGGAGTGCAGGGGAGGAACCGTGGCCGGCCTTGCACGATGCGGCCCACGTTCTCGGGATGAAACGCATCGACGTCCTTCAGCGGGCTGACCGCCTCCAGCACGCGGGCTTCCTCGATGCCGCGGGGCAGCGGCAACTGCACCAGGATGCCATGCACGGCCGGGTCGCCATTGAGCCGCTCGATCAGCTCCAGCAGGCCGGCAGTCGAGATGTCGTGGGCAGGCCGGTGCAACTGGCTGGCGATACCGGCCTTCTCGCAGGCCTTTTGCTTGCTTCGCACGTAGACCTGGCTGGCGGGGTTTTCGCCCACCAGCACCGCGGCCAGACAGGGGGTAACGCCGGTCTGCTGCTTGAATTCGGCGGCCTGCGCGGCGATTTCCGCGCGGATGGTTTCCGCCAACGCCTTGCCGTCGAGAATCGCTGCCGTCATACGACTGCCTCCACCAGGGACCTCATGCACCAGATTCGCAAGGAGCGATTGTAAACGGCCCGCCGCGGCCTGGCCAGTGGTGGCCGTGGGCGGCAGGGGCAAGCGCCGGATTCGCAGGTCCCCCTCTCCTTCCGGGAGAGGGTCGGGGTGAGGGGGAATCAGAGAAGAACCGTCCATAACGGTCGCGGTTTCTCAGCAGTAACCTCACCGGCGCCGACACCTCCCGCGAGTGAAGGGGCGACGTTCCGGACGATCTGAAATGCTCGGAATCTCGACCTCTTGACGCAGCCCGCTCGGCCGGGTATTGAACAGGGCATTCAAGGCGCGTTCTGGAATGAGCCCCCTCACCCCCCGGCCCCTCTCCCGCTTGCGGGAGAGGGGAGACTGCGACCTCCACCCCGTCGAGCAAAACATGCCGCCGTTGCTGCCCTGGATGAAGTTCCTGCTCCGCTTTGCCGGCGCGTTCAACCTGTTGGCCGGGGCCGGCATGATCTGCCTCTACCATGAGGGGTTCAAACTGCTGAGCGTCCCGAAGCCCGCCCTGGCACTGCCCGTGCAAGTGATGGGCATCCTGGTGGCCCTGTTCGGCGTGGGCTATCTGCTGGTGGCGACCAACGCGGTGGAAAACCGCAATCTGCTCCTGTTGGGATTCTTGAGCAAGGCGCTCGGTTCCGTGGCGTC
>CAYYBU010000556.1:0-3227 GCA_964469945.1 uncultured Planctomycetaceae bacterium | reverse complement strand
TGGCAACTGCGAACCCGCACGCTGGAGTTGGGCTGCCGCACGCTGGTGATGGGCCCGGAGATGCCCAGGCGATTTTCCGCCAAAGTGGCAATCTGTTGCGTGGCATCGATGCGGACCTGCTCCAACAGCGGTCCCACGAGGTTCTCGAAGATCTCCTGCGGACCGGGCACGCCCGGAGTTTGCAGGGCCTGGCCGATCCATTGTTCGGCCTTGTCGATCAGGCGGGGGACGATCCGCACGGCCAGATGCTCTTGGGTCCCCATGTTGGCCACCATGACGTGGAGGCTATGGAACACCTCAAGAATGGCGCGGATGCGTTTCTCGCCATGGGTCTTCATGGCGCGGATTTCACCCAAGGTATAATTGGTGTACGCCTCGAGCGGCGTGTTCCAGATCACGCGCGTCATGTTCTGCAAACTGGGCGCGAAACGGCCCAGCTTCTCGTTGCCCAGACCGTGCTTGACGATGCTCGCCCGCCACTGGCTCCAGACCACCTCGGAAACGGCCGCCGGATTGAAACCGTTGCCGTTGGCCGCGGCGCCGTTGCCGCCAGCGGCCTCCTGCTTGGGCAGGTTGATCGTGTCGGCGGGCAACTCGGAGGCGTCGGTATTAGCGGCCCGCGCCAACAGTTTCACGAAGGAGCACATCTTTTTCTGCCCAATGCCCGGCGTATTGGACAATTCCGAAAAAGGCGCGCCCAACAGGTCTTCCAGAGTGCGGCCCAAGAAGGCCAGCGGCAGCCGGCGATCGGTGGGCAAGGCCCAATAGGCCAGGGGTTTCTTGCGATGATCGGCGTACTCGTCCGACATCAAGATCTTGCGGAGGCTCTCGAACCGGCTTATGACCTGGAGCTCCTCCACCGATGCAGCCTTACTGAATTTCATCATCATCATATCTCCTCTTGTTTCGTTCACTCCCGCGACACGGGCAACCTTCCGTGGCTGCCAAGGCTCATTTCCTTCGCAGCGGATACCACACCACCCCACCGATGGGCCAGCGCCGCTTCCTACAAGGACGAATGATCGAAAATATCTCGAACGTCCTTCGCGCTTCTGTCGTTGGAAAGGGCGATTTACAGTTCAGGTGAGTTGTTCTATTACTATGTTCCATGCGGGGTAGGAGTTCGCACAAAACACTGTTCCTGCATACATTTTTTCACTGTTAGCCCTTCTCCGTCAAGTGGCCCGAAAGAAAAATTTCTGAAAACCTGCAAAACGACGACGGCAAACGAACCGAGAACCACGCCAGCCCACCCAGATTGGCTAATGACCTAAGCAGTGGTGAAACCACTAGATAACCATCAGGCAGCAAGTTTCGCATCATTCGCTGCGTCATGGTGCGCAGGGCGATCTTACTACGCCAACGAGAATTTTTCCTTCCATCGCGAGAACCGCGGCGATATTCTGCGACGACGCGCTTTTTTTTGTGCCTTACACCATTTGGGTGCCCAGCTTGGGGTCTCAGCGGGATCGTTGCCTGTAGGGAACGCCCTCGGTGGCGTTCCGCCCCGAGTGGAACGGCACGGAGTCCGTTCCCTACAGAACGGGGACTGTACGGTCTTCTGTCTCAAGCGCGCAACCGAGGGGGACAGTCCCATTTTCGTGGCCTCCTGCCACAAAAATCGGGACAGTCCCCAGAACGGGGGCGGAGGGCGAACCGTAGCGTCTCAGAACCGCGCCAAGCCGACGAGGATGTCGTAACCGGCGTGGGCGCCCACGGTAATGCCGAAGCCACGGTAGACGAACAAGACGGCGAAGAACATTCCCGCCACGAGTCGGAAGAGAAAATTGAAGCCAACGAACGTCTCGCCGTAAGGACCCACGTTGTGG
The DNA here is from genome assembly GCA_964469945.1 of uncultured Planctomycetaceae bacterium. Taxonomy (GTDB): domain Bacteria; phylum Planctomycetota; class Planctomycetia; order Pirellulales; family Thermoguttaceae; genus CAYYBU01. The sequence goes on along the minus strand of CAYYBU010000556.1, from coordinate 1,398 downwards.
GCGACGGCGAACAGCAGGCTGGTCAAGAGCATGGCGCCCACCAGGCTGGCCGTCGGCCCGAGCGTCAGCCGCCGCAGCAGCCAGGCCAGCAGCGGCAACAGCAGCAGGCGGAAGAGGAGCTCTTCGTAAATGCCCGCGCCCAGATAGGCGGTCATCGTGCTGAGCGTGCCGAGCGCGCCGGTGATTTCCAGACGCACCCCGCTGGCGACGGTTTCCCGGAGAAGGCTTTGCAATTCCAGCACCAGCCGCAGAAACAGCGACAGCAGCACGCATTCGCCCACCATGCCGTAGAGGACACGGCTGGAGACCTGCCAGGGGTGGCGCGTCAGGTGATGCCAACTCAGGAGAATGAAGATAGCCAGCGCCGGCAGGAGGAAATACTGTCCGAACCCCAACTGGTCGAGCATTTGCCGCAGCCAGGTATCGGCGCCGTTGCGCACGGCATAGCGTCCCAGGACCAGCACGCCCGCCTCATAGATTACCAGCAGCGGCGCAATGAAAATCAGGCTGGCCAGGGGTTGCCGAGACTCGACCCAATAGCGCTCGGCCTTCTCGGCGAGCGGCGAGGAAGGTGAAAGCAACGCCGTCATGGCAATATCTTCGACCCAAGCCGACGCGCTGCTTGAGTCGCAGGCTTGGCAAGCGCGGCAAAGCCGATAAGATTATCTATCATGACCGTGATCCTGGAAGATATTTACCGACGCCTCTGGGACGCGATGGGCCCCCAACACTGGTGGCCTGGCCAGTCGCCGCTGGAAGTGATGGTCGGTGCCGTGTTGGTGCAAAACACCAACTGGCAGAACGTTCGCCGTGCCATCGAGAACCTCCGCCAGGCCGATCTGCTGGAGCCTCATGCGTTGTACGCCGTATCCGAGGAAGAATTGCAAGAGTTGATCCGCCCAGCCGGTTACTACCGCGTCAAGGCCAAGCGGTTGCGCAGCCTGCTGAAATTCTTCATCGAGCGTTACCAGGGGTCGATCGAGGCAATGTTCGGCGCCCGCTTGTCGCTGCTGCGGGACGAGTTGCTGGCGGTCCACGGCATCGGCCCGGAAACGGCCGATTCGATCCTGCTCTACGCGGGCGGATTGCCCAGCTTCGTGGTCGATGCCTACACCTATCGGATTTTCACCCGCCACGGCTGGATCGGCTTCGACGCCGACTACCAACAGATTCAGGAGTATTTCCAGGGCGGTCTGCCGGCAGACGCCGCTCTGTATAACGAGTATCATGCCTTGCTGGTTCGCGTGGGCAAGGACTATTGCCGCAAGACGCAGCCGAAGTGCCATGCCTGTCCGCTCGGCTCGCTGTTGCCGGCCGGCGGACCGCAGGAAGCGCCGTAATGTATCCGGCACACTCCGAGCTTGTGAATTTTTGTAGGGTGGGTCTAGCAAACCGTGA
>CAYYBU010000555.1:0-3228 GCA_964469945.1 uncultured Planctomycetaceae bacterium | reverse complement strand
GCATGGCGAGAGGTGGAAGACGAAAGGATGAGGGATGAGGGATGGAAGAGTACCCTGGAGAATCCGCTCGCTTCCCCCCCTTCCTTCGTGTTCTTTGTGTCTTTGTGGTTACATTCTTCTTTTTCCCTTCCCGCATCCCTTATGCCTCATCCTTCCGCCTCGCGGCTTCCACCATTCCAGCGGCCCCCGCGGCCAGCAGTTCCTCGGCCACGGCACGGCCCAACCGCACGGCCTCGCCGGTCGCGGCCACCCGCTGGGCCTCGATTTTCCGCCTGCCGTCCGGGCTGAGCACGCGGCCGGTCAGCGTCAAGGAATCGCCCGTACGGCGCGCCCAGGCGGCGATCGGCGCCAAACAGCCACCCTGGAGGGCAGCCAGCATGGCCCGCTCGGCCAGCACGGCCGCGTGGCTGTCCTCGTGGTCCAGCGCCCGGAGCAGTTGCCGCGTCGTCTGGTCGTCGCTGCGGGTTTCCAGCGCCAACGCCCCCTGTCCAACGGCCGGCAACATGACCGACATGGGCAGCCGCTGGGCGATCTGGGCCTCCAGGCCCAGCCGTTGCAAGCCGGCCTCGGCCAGGATGATGGCGTCGTACTCGCCGGCGTGAAGTTTCCGCAGCCGGGTATCGACATTGCCGCGAATGTCGCGCATTTGCAGGTCGGGCCGCACGTGGAGCAGTTGCGCCCGGCGGCGCAAGCTACCGCTGCCCACCACGGCCCCTGGCGGCAACCGCTCCAGACTGCTGCCCTGCGTCGCGATCAGGGCATCGGCCACCGCGGCCCGCGGCGGCACGGCCGCCAGGCACAGCCCGGGCACCGCGTCGGTCGGCAGGTCCTTGAGGCTGTGAACCGCCAGATCGATGCGGCCGGCCAACAGCTCGCGTTGGATCTCCTTGGTGAAAATGCCTTGTCCGCCGATGGCGCCGATGGGCGTCTGCTGCTGGTCGCCGCTGGTGCTCACCGGCACCAGTTCCACCGCTACGCCCAAGTTCCGCAACTGCGCGGCGACCCACTGCGCTTGCCACTGGGCCAACAGACTCGTTCGGGTGCCAAGACGGATCGGCATGGGCAACTGCGGGTTTGAGATGTGAAATTTGATATTTGAGATGAGGAATTCAACTCCCCTCGCCCGCTCGCGGGAGAGGGGCCGGGGGTGAGGGCGCTCTGTCTACACCCACGATCGATATCTCGCTTGCAGTTTCGCCGCCTCCGCTCTTCAGGCGTCCCAAATCGTGGGCCGGAATCACCAGGCCGCAACTGACGACGAACTGGATCGCCTCGTCGATGGTGATCTGCAGGTCGATCACCTCGCGCCGCCGCACCGGCAGGGCGTAGCCGGTCATGGGCATGGGCGACGTGGGGATGAATACCCCCAGCAGCGGCTCTTGGGCAATGGCGCGGATGTCTTGAAAACCCTCGCTGGTGACGAAAGCCATGCTCCACATCCCCAGCCGCGGATATTCCACCGCCACCACCCGGGTGAACTTCATCGGCTGCTCGCTGAAGAAAAAGTCGGTCACTTGCTTGACCGCCGAGTAAACGCTGCGGACCAGCGGCAGGCGATGAATCAGTTGCTCGAAGCGGCCCCAAAAGAAGCTGCCGATGCCGGCCGCCATCGACTTGCCCAGCAGATAAAGCAGCAGAATGAAAACCAGCAGAAACAGTGGCACCGCGAAATACGGCCGCAGGTACGTCAACTCGACGTAACGCCGGTAAACCGCCTTGCCCGTCTGCGGCAGCGATTCGCTCTCCGAACCTTCCCAGACGCGATCGTACACCGGTTGCGGCACGAAGCTACCGTCGTCCAAGCGGCGATAGCTACGACCGTCAACCGTGGCGGTCTGATCGCCCGGATGGGTCAGCGGCACGTTGTGGCGGATGTCGGCTAGCATCGACACCAGTGCTTCGCGGGCCCCGTTGTTCACCGGCTCCAACAAGTACAACCGCGTGGTATTGAACACCCAGACGAAGATCACCACCGTCAGCAGGGGCGGAAACATGGCCGCCAGTCCCCGCACCACCGCCTTGCGGAAGTGGTGGGATCGCGGCGGCCGGCTCGGCATCGTGTTGGGATCGAGGGTTTCCATGACGTTTGTCGAACTTCCTTGTGGTGCAGGCGTCCCGCCTGCCCTGAAAATGCAGGCGGGACGCCTGCACCACATCTACGCGTCGGCCCGCGAAATGGTTTCCGACGCCGGGGCCTTGGCCACCACCGCAGCCGCCACCATTTGGACCCCGGCGCGCTTCAACACGCCGGCCGCTTCGCTGCACGTGGCCCCGGTGGTTAGAATATCATCTACCAGGATGATACGCGAGTCCTGCAACCGCTCGGGGCCGCCGGGCACGCCGCCACGGCCCAGGCGAAACGCCCCGCGGACGTTGCGAAAACGCTCGCCCGGCATCAAATCCTTCTGCGGCGGCGTGTTCCGCGTGCGAACCAGCAGTTTTTGGGCGACGGGCACCCCCAGGTGGCGGCCCAGGCAACGGGCCAAGATCTCCGGGCTGTTGATGCCGCGGCGCAATCGCCGGCTCCAGTACATGGGAATCGGCACGATCAGATCCGGGCGGAAGGCGCTCAACTCCGCCGAGCGGCGGCGCGCCAACAAACACCCCAAGGCATTGGCCATGTCTTCGCGGCCCAATCGTTTGGTCTTCAGCACCGCCTCCCGCAAGACGCCATCATAAGCCCCCAACGGGATGACCTGCTCGAATCGCAAAACGACCTCCCGACAGACCGGGCAACCCGCGGCCCCCGCCGACGTCTTGCCGGCCAACAGCGCGCCGCACCGCGGGCAGCCCGTCCATGCCGGGGGGCCCAATTTGCCGCAACAGGCGTCGCAGAGCATCAGATCGTCGGCTTCGGCCAGTAGTTCGGCATCGCAATGGACGCAGCAGGGCGGGAAGAGCAGCCTCACCCCCTGCCGGCCGAAAGTGGCCGCCCGGTGACGCAACCGGCCCACCCATCGTCCCACAACAGCCGTTTTGCCGGTGAGTTTCATACAGTCTCCCCTCGCCCTCCTGTCGCGAGCGACAGGCAGGAGAGGGGCCGGGGGTGAGGGCGGTTTGTTTCTCTCAGACGCCCTCAGTATAGCTGGATGCGTGGCCGCTGTGACCATGACGGGAATCGGCCACCCCGACGCGATTCAGAGGAGTTAACCACAAAGGCACAAAGACTCAAAGGGTAAGCGTTCACACCCTGGGACGCACTTTTTGATAAACTGACCTGGACACGGA